>JAFZCU010000058.1 GCA_017556145.1 Prevotella sp.
CATCACCAAACAGAAGCCTGACAAGGAAAAGAAGTTGAAGAACCGCAACTTCGAGCGGGCCAAGCAGTTGGGAAAGGAATACCTTAAGACCAAGGGCGTGAGACTATAAAAAAGTAAAAAGGAAAAAAAGTAAAAGAATTAAATATGATAAAGAGAATGATGAATAGTATGAGAAAAAAGGTGGTGGTAATGGGTGTTTTACCTTTTTGCCTTTTAGCCTTTTTCCCTTTATCTTCAATGGCGCAGTGTGGCATAGAGAATACTGCCTTTAAGTCAGGTGAGTTGCTGGAGTATGACCTTAAGTTCAATTGGAAACTCATCTGGTTTACGGTAGGTACGGCTACGATGGATACTAAGATGACGAAATTTGAAGGCAAGGATGCGTGGCGTTCATTCCTGATAACGAGAGGTAATAATACTCTCGACAAGTATTTCACGATGCGCGATACTTTGCTCAGTTATTGTAATCCGGATCTCTCACCTCTTTATTTCCGCAAAGGAGCCCGTGAGGGAAGCCGTTATTATGTCGATGAGGTATGGTATTCCTATCCCGGCGGCAACTGCCAGTTGAAGAAGCATCGTATTGATGCCGATGGTGAGGTGCATTGGAAGACGAGTACCTACAAGAACTGTATCTACGATATGATGTCGATCTTCCTTCGAGCCCGTAATTTCGATGCATCGAAGTTGAAGAAAGGCGAGGTGATTCCCATGCCCATCAGTGATGCCCGTCATTTGTCAAACTCATGGCTGAGCTATCGTGGTAAGACCAATTACAAGATGGACAGCACCAAGGAGAAATTCCGCTGTCTGGTATTCTCGTTCTGGGAGAATGAGAATGGAAAGAGCCATGAGTTGATTCGGTTCTACGTGACCGACGACCAGAACCATATCCCCATGCGTCTTGACATGTTCCTCAGTTTTGGTTCTGCCAAGGCCTTCCTCAAGAGTTATAAGGGCATACGCGGTCCGATGACATCGAAAGTTGATTAAAGATCGTTCGGATTAAGCGGCGCTGTATTCACGCAGCGCAGGTTCTTTTCCAATTGGGCCGTGCTGCTGGCACCTACCAGTACCGACGTGACACCCTTTTGGTGGAGAATCCAGGCTAAGGCCATCTCAGCCAGCGTCTCCCCGCGGCTTTGCGCCACCTCATTATAACGGCGCAACTTTGCAAGCAGTTCTGGTGTGAGCATATCTTCTGTCAGGAACTTGCCCTTTGACATACGGGAGTCCTGAGGGATGCCGTTTAGGTAGCGGTCGGTGAGCAATCCCTGTGCCAATGGCGAGAAGGAGATAAAGCCGATGCCTTCCTCTGCGCAGAAGTCGAGAATACCCGCTTCCTGCGGCTCACGGTCGAGCATGTTCAGCTTTCCCTGATAGATGAGCAGGGGCACGTCGCGCTCCTTCAGATACTTCGCAGCAAATCGTGTAGCTTCCAGCGGCCAACGGGAGATGCCGACATAGAGTGCCTTGCCTGCCCGCACAATGTCTACCAAGGCCTGGAGTGTTTCTTCCAAAGGTGTCACAGGGTCGTAGCGATGGCTATAGAACAGGTCGACATAGTCGATCTTCATCCGTTTCAGACTCTGGTCCAGCGAGGCGATAAGATACTTGCGCGAACCCCAGTCACCGTATGGCCCAGGCCACATGTCGTAGCCAGCCTTCGACGAGATAAAGAGCTCATCGCGATACGGACGGAAATCCTCATCCATCAGCCTGCCCATGGTCTCCTCAGCAGAGCCGTAGACAGGACCATAGTTGTTGGCCAGGTCGAAATGGGTGATGCCATGATCAAAGGCATAGTGCGTCATCTCACGACTGCGCTCATAGGGGTCGACACTGCCGAAATTATGCCAGAAGCCGAGGCTTACCTTTGGCAGTAAAACGCCCGAACGCCCACAGCGTTCATAGACCATACCATTAGAGTAGCGGTTCTTGTCAGCGTAATATAGCTCCTTCATATTGGCCGATTTTTTGCAAAGGTACTATTTTTAATTGATAATTGATAATTGAATATTGAAAATTTTACATGCGGTTGCAAATTTTTTACTTTTACTCTTCACTTTTCACTTCTTTTTTGTATATTTGCACGCAAAAAGCAAAGAAATAATGACTAACCACCCCTATGATACCCCCAATAAGCCGACCCGATCGAAAGAGATGGAGGAGAAGATGCAACGGTTTACCGATGCAGGAAAGTATGCCCAGGACCAGTTTATTGACTTTGAGCCTGAGCGGCATATCTATACCTACAACGGCGAGACGCGGCTTCTGCCTGTCAGTTCGCTGATTGCCTATTTCTTTGAGGAGTTTGATGCACAGGCTGCGGCCCGGCGTCAGTTCGAGCGCTATGGCACCCCCATCGAAGAGACCTTGAAGAAATGGGAACGGACGGGTAAGATGGCCCGTGAGGTGGGTACATTCGTTCATGAACAGACAGAAAGTTATTTCCGCGACGGCACTTTTGCAACCGCCTGTCCCTTTACGTTCGAAGACCAGACAGAGATGGTCAGCATCGAAAAGGAGCGGCAATACTTCCTCCGTTTCGTCAGCGACTACAATATCCACCCTTACCGACAGGAGTGGCCTGTCTACGATACAGGTCTGAACATCGCCGGCACCATCGATATGGTGTGTAGGAGGGCTGACGGCGAGTTTACCATCTACGACTGGAAACGTAGCAGCAAGGTGGTGAACATCTTTGGCCAGCCCGTGGTGGAGGCCTTTGGCGGTAAACGGAGCTTCAATGGCATCTCGCTGCCTGATACCCCCTTCTATCACTATTGTATCCAGCAGAACCTCTACCGCTATATGCTCGAGGCTCACTATGGCGTGAAGGTGAAGGCGATGAACTTGGTGGTGCTTTGTGCCGACTATTCCTCGTATGTGGTGGTTAATGTGCCCAAGATGGACGAGGTTGTCCAGCAGATCATAGCCGTTTGTCATGAGAAAGATCTTGGCCACAAACTGCTAGACCTGTGAAACCTCCTTCACGATACGGCGAAATCATAAAATGCCCGATCAATCCCTGAAGCGACAGTTGAAAGTGCTCACCATCCCAGTGTTCATCGAGATGGCGCTGGTGATGCTGCTGGGTGCTGTCGACACCGTGATGCTGAGCCGTTATAGCGACAACAGCGTAGCGGCTGTGGGACTCGACAACCAACTCATCTCGCTCGTCTTCCTCGTCTATCAGTTCTTCTCGATGGGTGCCGCCATTCTCTGTGCGCAGTACATTGGGGCAGGACTGAGGAAACGGCTGGTGCAGGTGGTGGGAATGGCGCTGGTGGTGAACCTGATGCTCGGCCTTACGGTCAGCTCCCTGCTCTTCTTCTATGCTGAGCAATTGCTGCACCTGATGGGATTAAGACCTGAGCTGATAGGCGACGGACTGGTGTATCTGCGGCTCACGGGAGCGTTGTCGTTCTTCCAGGCCCTGTCGCTCACGTTCTCGGCCTCGCTGCGAAGTGCCGACAAGGTCATCTATCCGATGGTGGTGACGGGCATCGTCAATGTGCTGAATATCTTAGGTAACTATGCCCTGATTTTCGGACGCTGGGGTTGTCCGCAGATGGGTGTCGAGGGTGCCGCCATCGCGACTGCCGCCAGCCGGGCCGTCGCGATGGTGTTGCTTGCCGTCATCCATTTCAAGGTCCATATTCCCCGCTTCCCGTTGCATTATTTCCGGCCCATCCCCTGGCAGGAGCTGAAAAACCTGCTCTACATTGGTATCCCCGCCATGAGCGAGAACATCTCTTACTGTCTCTCGCAGGTGGTCATCACCTTCTTCATCAACCAGATCAGCAACGAGGCGCTGGCTACGCGAACCTACTGCCACAACATGATTATGTTCGTCTATCTGTTCTGTATCAGCATCACGCAGGGTGGCGACATCCTTGTGGGACACCTCGTTGGCCAGCGACGCCATCAGGCTGCCTATGTCCTTGGCAACTACTTTTTCCGCTGGTCAATGATTATCACGCTTACCGGCTCGGCGCTGCTTGCACTTTGTGGGCGCAGCATCCTCAGTGCCTTCACCGACAATCAGGAGATCATCACCATGGGTGTCTGGGTGCTTTTCATAGATTGGTTCCTGGAAATCGGGCGTACGTCGAACATCTTCGCCGTTGGTACGCTACGGGCCACGGGCGATGCCATCTATCCTGTTGTCATTGCCATTATTTTCAATTGGAGCATCGCCGTTGGTGTGAGTTACGTCATCGGCATTCCGCTCGGCTATGGACTTGTTGGCATGTGGGTGGGCTTTGCTCTCGATGAGAACGTTCGTGGCATCATCCTGATGCGCCGCTGGCGGTCGGGCAAGTGGAAAGATAAGGGATTTGTACAATGAAAGTATAGTTAGTGCACTACTTTTTTGGGGGTTTTCTTGCCAGTATCAGCAAAAACCATTATCTTTGTCGCGCAGAATGAACAGTGAGACCATCATACTTAAAAACCTAAGCATCGGCTATCGTACGAAAAACGATACACGCACGGTGGCGAATGGCATCAATGCAGCCATTCGACAAGGGGAATTGACGTGCTTGTTGGGAGCCAATGGTGTGGGTAAATCGACACTCTTAAGGACGCTCTCCGCCTTCCAGCCGGCATTGGATGGCGATGTCATGCTTCACAATTCTCTCACCTCTCACCTCTCACCTCTTACTTCTTTTTCCGACAAGCAGCTGAGCCGGATGATTGGCGTGGTGCTGACAGAGAAGCCCGATATCAGGAACATGACGGTTCGGGAGTTGGTGGCGTTGGGACGTTCGCCCTATACGGGTTTCTGGGGAACGCTGCACGATGAAGACTGGCAAGTGGTGGATGAAGCGATAGATGCCGTGAGAATCGGCAATCTGCGTGAACGGATGGTACATACCCTCAGCGATGGTGAGCGACAGAAAGTGATGATTGCCAAGGCATTGGCGCAACAGACGCCCGTCATCTTCCTCGATGAGCCTACGGCCTTCCTTGATTTCCCCAGCAAGGTGGAAATGATGCAGTTGCTGCGCCGTTTGGCAAAGGAGGCGCAGAAAACCATCTTCCTCTCGACACACGACTTCGAACTGGCTCTTCAGGTGGCAGATAGGCTTTGGCTGATGGAGGATAATAATCTTTCTGTGGGTACACCGAAGGAGCTGGCGGAGAATGGGGCCCTCGCCAGATATGTGGAGCGACCTGGCATCACCTTCGATGCACAGAATTTGACGGTAAGGGTGAATAGTTTATAGTTTAAAGTTTATAGTTTAGGGATGATATTCGGACACGGTGACGATACCTATCGCTATGGCGACCAAGTGAAGATGAACTTCAGTTCCAACATCTACCAGAAGGCAGATCTGACAAAACTGGAGGAATATTTGTCGCAACACCTCGATGCCATCAGACATTATCCGGCTCCTGTGGCTCAGGAACTGGAGGAGATGATTGCCAGCAAACTTGAGATTCCTGCCAACATGGTGATGGTGACCAGCGGTGCCAACGAAGCCATCTATCTGATAGCACAGCTTTATCGTGGCTGGACATCAATCATTCCACAGCCCACCTATCATGAATATGAGGATGCCTGTAAGATGTTCGGCCATCTGATATCATACGAGCGCACCGATGAATTGGATATATTGCCCCAAGACCGTATCTATTGGCTTTGCAATCCTGACAATCCGACGGGCAATGTGATATTAAAACCGCTACTGATGCGCATCATCAAGCAACATCCGCGCTATCTGCATGTGCTTGACCAATCGTATGCCGACTATACGATACAGGCCGTCATCAGACCTAAGGAGATTGTTGACTGCTATAATGCGATGTTGATCCGATCGTTCTCTAAGAAATATTGTATTCCTGGCCTCAGACTAGGCTATCTTACCGCCTCGCCAATCATCATAGAACGGATGCGACAGATACGGCAGCCTTGGACGGTCAATACGCTGGCCATCGAAGCAGGAAAATATCTGATAGAGCACGATCCGAAGGTGCTGCCCAACATGCAGGCATATCTTGTTGAGGCCCAACGGCTGAGGAGTGAGTTGCAGAAGATAGAAGGACTGATGGTGTTGGATACCTTTACGCACTATATGCTGGTGAATATCGACTGGGCCACTTCGCTGGAACTGAAAAACTGGCTGATGGAGCATTATGGCATGCTGATTCGCGATGCCTCCAACTTCCATGGGCTCGACGATCACTGTTTTCGTGTGGCAGCTCAGACACCAAAGGAAAACGATGCCTTCATCGCCGCCATCAAGGAATTCAAAGCTACTTCTTCATTATCACATAGATGATGACTGGCGCACCCATGATCGGTGTGACAGCATTCAGTGGAATAACCCCGTTTTCACCAGGCAGGAAACAGACGAGATTGCAAATAAGGGCAATCACGGCTCCACAAAGTATCGTTGCCGGCAGGAGCACCCGGTGGTTGTCTGTGGAGAGGAACAATCGGGCAATATGGGGCACAGCCAGACCAATGAAGGCCACAGGACCGCAGAAAGCGGTGGTGATGGCAGTGAGGACGCCTGTCACTATCAGCAGCCAATTACGGGTTCGGAGGATATTGACGCCTAAGTTTTCAGCATATTGGTCACCCAACATGAGGGCGTTCAGCGGTTTGATGAGCAGCAGCGCACCTATCAGTCCTGCGATGGTGACGGTGGCAAAAACGGGCATCGTCTGCATCGATACCCCACCAAAGGACCCCATACCCCAGACCATATACGATTTCACGCCTTCGTCAGTGGCAAAGAAATTGAGCAGAGAAATGGCAGAGTTGCTGATATAGCCAATCATGATGCCGATGATGAGCAGCATCACATTATTGCGCACGAGGGTGGAGAAGAAGAAAATAAGGGCCATGACTGCCATCGCGCCCACAAAAGCTGCTGCCAAGATGGCTACAAAGCCGGAAAGGCTGACGGAACCTGCCGAGATGCTGCCACCAAGGAGCAACATGACCAATGCCACGCCAAGGCCGGCACCACTGTTGATACCAAAGATGCTCGGACCTGCCAAAGGGTTTCGGAAAGCCGTCTGTAGCATCAGTCCGCTGACTGCCAGTGCTCCTCCGCAGAGGGTAGCAGTAATGGCCTGTGGCAATCGGGATTCGAGGATGATATAGCGCCACGAAGGCTTGGCACTGTCATCGCCCAGAAGGATGCTGACCACATCACCCACAGGAATCCTGACCGACCCCATCACCAGATTCAGCGCAAATAGCACCGCAATGAGCACTACCAGCAGAATGATATGTCCCTTTAACTTCCCTTTCACTTCTAAATATATTCCAAGATTTCGCTGAAATGTTCTATCTTCACCATTTGCTCGTGATCGAAGTCTTCCACATGCTCTAATTGCCAGGTGACATGGAAGGGGATATAGATGCCAGAGGCACCAATGGCCAGCGCAGGAGCGATGTCGCTCTTCAGCGAGTTGCCGACCATCAGCAGTTCTGAGGGATGGATTTGCTGGTGCTCGCAAAGAGCCAGAAACTCAGCCTGCGACTTGTCGGAGGTGATTTCCACGTCGTCGAAATATTTCAGCAAGCCAGAGCGCTTAAGTTTGTTCTCCTGGTCCTGCAATTCACCCTTGGTAAACACCACCATCTTGTATCTGCAATCATCCATCTTCTCTCTTAATGCTCTCAGCGTATCCTCCACTTCGGGCAGAGGGGTGGCCGGCAGGTGGAGCAGTCGTTTACAATCCTTCAGCAGATCTGAGAGCATGGAGATACTCAGGTCGTTGCCAGCCACACGCATAGCCGTTTCGAGAATGCTGATGGTGAAGGCTTTGCAGCCATAGCCGAGGTCGGCCATATTGCCGGATTCCGTTTCAAAAAGCTCCAGCTTGGGATTCTCGCAATAGGGTGCGATGAGGCTATAGAGGTGTTCCTCCACCTCCTCGAAATGTGACTGGCAGTCCCACAAAGTATCATCCGCATCGAAGGCGATTATTTTGATTGGCAGTTTGGACATATTCCTTTAATCATGAGGTTAGCGGTCTTCTTCTCGAAACCCTTGGGAAGACTGATTTCAGGTATTTCCGTATAGTCGAGGCAATAGGTCTGCTGACACTGCTCACAGAAAAAATGGGGATGGATATCCTCATCATGGTCGTGATCGTGGCTATGGCAGAGCTCGTAGCGTACACCCTCGCTGCCTCCTTCGATGACATGCACGAGGTGGTGCTCACGGAAGAGCGTCAGGGCCCGGAAGATGTTCGACTTGTCGATGGTCAGAATCTTCGCTTCCAGCTCTGCGAGAGTCACAGGATGCAGACTTTTAGCCAACTCCCGTACCACGACGATACGATTCGCCGTCGGCTTGATGCCATGCTCCTCTAACAGTTGTGTACAATTTGCTTCGTTCATACGGATGCAAAGGTATAAAAAATTTTATGAATAATGAATTGGCTAAGGCATTTTTTTGTGTCTTCGTGGCATTTTAGTCCTTGTGACAAGGTTTGGCCGACTCGGAAACCGTCCTAAACGTTTAAAGAAATAGGAACATGCCCTTTTCTCCTTATCTTTGTACCCGCTTTGGTTAAAAACTCAAAAAAACTTGTTAATATCATTCAATTCATTTAAATTTGCAAACAGTATGGAACAGATCATCGGCAACAGTCAGAACAGCAACGTTATCAACGGGAAAGACATCTATGACTCGCGCTACAGCATCCGGCCGAATATGGGCAAATCCAGCAGAACCTGCAAGGTGGATTTCACCGACCCGTATTTGTCGTCGGAAGATTGTCTCACGCAAGAGGAACTGGACTTTATAGGGAAGTTCATCCATCATGACTTTTACAGACTATTGAGGTTCAATTTGTCCGATACCTTCAATGGTGTCCGCTTCTGTCAGTCTTCGTTCGATTCATACAGGCATCTGGCCGATGAAAACGAGATAGAGGAGGAGCGTAGCCTGTATGATGCGGAGGATGTGCTTGAGCATGGATTCTATGCCAACGAGATCAAACGCTGGCAGATGGAATACGACCCACGCCAGTTCTATGACGATGCGCAGCCGGCTGCAGAAAGGCCTGTTGAGACCATTTCACGATCTGTGAATATCGGATTGCTGGGCTGCTATTTCCCTTATCACACCCATCAGAACAACGATGTGCCTGAAGTGCATCTGTTTATGGACAACATCACGGCGACGGCCCGTCGAATTCGCAGTCCGCGCAGATACATTGTTGTGGCGGTATTCCTCCATGAGATGAGCCACGCCTTGTTTGACCGTTTCCCTCTCTTGCTGCCAAAACCCTATATCCCTGAGATCGAAGAGCCTATCGCCGAGTGCCTGTCGCTGGAGATTCTGCATGCCTTTGTAGAGATATCAAGGTTCTTCTATCCTCATGGCGAATTACTCAACGTGTTCGACACTGCCTACTCGATGGTCTATGCCAAGCGCCGCCTCAAAAAGCAATGCTATTACAGCTTGGGCATCGAGCTCTTTCATACTGAACTGGAGATAAGCCTGCTCTACAACAACTTCTCCTATCTTCTCGACCAACAGTCGCAGGCCGTCAGGGACTATATTGCAGAATTTGCCAACGGATTCCCCGAACTGCCCTACAACTGCGTTCCCCGATTAGCGAAACTATTAAACTACACTGATCAAAAATATGCAAGACATCGAGTTTGAACTATTCCGCCGGCTCTTCGAGCATCGCGACCCGGCACTGATGGAGATTCTGAACGAAGGCGACGACTCCCCCGCAGCTTTCTTTGACCAACCCTCCGCACCCTGCCAGCCTGCTGGTTTCGGCGCTTTTGGCTTTCTTCTTCAGAACACCTCTGTTTCCGAAACCAAACGCTCTGTAATCGACCAGTTGCAGCAGATGATGGACGACAACTGCAACGAGGGGGAGATTATGCAGCAGCTCGAGAAACTTTGCGGCAAGCAGGGCGTCGCCAAGATCTTACAGCTCTTGATCAGACAGATTGGTCTGGAGTCACTGGAAGGCAATGATGCCCTTTGGGAAATGTCGGCCCAGCAGCCTCAGTACCATATTGAGATCCGCGAGAACAAGGACTTTCAGAATGGCGTCGATGGCGTATGCCAAATCGTGATGTGCGATCAGAAAGATCACAGGGAGCAGGCTATCCGTTTCACGTCCGGCCTTCAGAAGGCCATCTATATCTGGATGCTGCTCCATCCCCGTCAGGCTATGACGAGGGCACAGATCAACAAGGGGCTGAAGCATCAGGTCACCGGCAGCAACGGCAAGCCAGTCAGCTTTTATGAGATGCTCTACGGCGTGGAATCGAAAGAGGTCACCGCAGAAGATTTCACCCAATTGTTCGCCCACATCAAACGGGCGCTGACTACCACTTGGAAAAACCTCAACAGCAAGGGCGACCTGAAATGGTATACCATCGAGAGATGCCGCGACAACCTGTCAAGCGTCATGCCAGATGCCAAGAATGAGGATGTTCACCATTACTACATCAATCTGCCGGGCGATCATATCACCATCATCGAAGAGCGGCATCGCTCTTATGGCTATTCCATCGGGAATACCAGGGAGGGCGATTTCCGTATGCCCGAAGGCACCTTTCCTCCCATCGAGGACTATCCCAATACCGACGACTGATCCGGGTTTTGCCCGAAGGCCGTTCACTGATACCCGAAGAGTATCCGTGAACGGCTATTGTTTCTCACTTTCATCAGGCACTGGCTTTTCATTTGCCTGACGCGCTCGCGGGTGAGGCGCATGTCTTCGGCGATGCTGTTCACCGTCTGCTGTTCGCAGCCGATGCCATATATAAGCGTCAGCAGTTTTTTCTCCCGCTTGTTGAGCGTCTTGCCAAGCACGGCGTTCAGGTCTATGCAGAGCGATTCGTGCTGCACGCCTCTATCGGTGCGGTATTCGCTGCCGGCAGAAAGCGTGTCGGCAACTTGCATCTCGCTGTCAGAGGCCAGAGGCACGTCGATGCTGCACACTTTGGCTGGGGCATCCAGCATCACCGACAAGTCGGCCTCTTCTATAGCAGTCAGTTCCGCAATTTCTGCGGTCGACGGCTCGCGCTGGTATTTCTGTAAGAAGGCGTCAGCCTCCTTCCTGATTCTGTTGAGTTGCCTTACCTGACTCTGGGGTAAGCGCACAAAGCGGCCCGTCTCCAACAGGGCCTCCTGAATGCTCTGGCGGATCCAGAACACCGCATAGCTCACAAACTTAAAACCGCGCGTTTCGTCGAAACGGTCAATGGCCTTCATCAGTCCGATGTTACCCTCGCTGATAAGATCTGCCAGCGGCAGGCCAAAGCCCTGGAATTGCTTGGCTATCGATACCACGAAGCGCAGGTTACCCTCTGCCAGCCGCTTTCTGGCCGCCTCGGCCTGGCGCCCGCCACAGCGGATGGTCTGGGCAAGAGCAACTTCCTCGTCAACGGTCAACATCCCATAGCGCTTGATTTCAGATAAGTACATGTCAATGGCCTCCTCGGTGCGGGAGGTGATTCGGTTAGTGATTGCGATTTGTCTCATTTTTCAGTGTTTGTTAAAAATCGACTGCAAAGATAATCAACCCCCATGAAACATACAAATCCTTTAACATCCATAAACTGCCCTAAACGTTTAGGGCATCTTATCGTTGTTCCTAAATGTCAATTGTGATATCAAAGATGCCAATGGGTATCTTTGATATCACGGTCGGGTTAGCCTCGTTCAGCCCAGTCGCCGCGGTCAAGATTACGATAGCCGATGGCCTCTGCGATATGCAGGCTTTGGACCTTTACAGAGCCTTCGAGGTCGGCGATGGTTCGGGCAACTTTCAGGATGCGGCCATAGGCTCGTGCGGAGAGCGAGAGACGTTCCATCGCCAGCCGGAGCATGTCGAGACTTTGCTGGTCGGGCTCTGCAAACTGATGGATCATCCGCTCGGTCATCTGGGCATTGCAGTGGATGTTTTTGTAGTCCCTATAGCGTTGTTCTTGAATCTGTCGCGCCTTGATTACCCGTTCACGGATGGTGCTGCTGGACTCCCCGGGCTCCATTTGCGACAGCTCCTTGAAAGGCACGACTAATACCTCGCAATGGATATCGATGCGGTCGAGCAAAGGACCACTAATCTTATTCATATAACGCTGGATCTGGCCTGGGGTGCAGACACAGTGGTGCGTGGGGTCTCCATAGTACCCGCAAGGGCAGGGATTCATCGAGGCGACGAACATGAACGAACACGGATATCCCACTGTGTATTTTGCACGGCTGATGGTGATCCTGCGGTCTTCCAGGGGCTGGCGGAGCACTTCGAGGGTGGTCTTGTTGAACTCGGGCAACTCATCGCAAAAGAGCACACCGTTATGCGCCATACTCACTTCACCGGGCAGGGCCCTGTTGCCGCCACCTGTCATCGCCACCTGCGACACCGTGTGGTGCGGACTGCGGAATGGGCGTTGCGAGATGAGCGACGTGCCACTGGGCAGTTTTCCTGCGACCGAGTGTATCTGCGTGGTTTCCAGACTCTCAGACAGCGACAGAGGAGGCAGGATGCTGGGCAGACGCTTGGCCATCATCGACTTTCCGCTGCCTGGCGGGCCTATCATAATCATGTTGTGCCCGCCTGCCGCCGCCACTTCCAAGGCGCGCTTCACACTCTCCTGGCCCTTCACATCGGCAAAGTCGAGATCGAAGGAATACTGATGCTCATAGAACTCACGACGGGTGTCGACGATGGTGGGCTCGTAATCGTCGTTGCCATTGAGGAAACTGATGACATCAGTCAGGTTCTCCATGCCATAGACATTGAGCTGATTGACGACAGCGGCTTCCCTGGCATTCTCCTTGGGTACGATCAGGCCTTTGAACTGTTCCTTTCTGGCACGGATGGCGACGGGCAGGGCGCCCGCCACGGGTTTTAATTGGCCGTCGAGTCCCAGTTCGCCGATCATCATATAGTCTGCCAACACTTTTTCCGCCACCTTGCTATGGGCCGCCAGTATACCGATGGCCAACGGCAGGTCGTAGCCGCTGCCTTCCTTACGAATGTCTGCAGGTGAGAGGTTGATGGTGATTTCGGCAGTGGGCGGTTTGAAGCCGATGTTGCCCATAGCTGCACGGATACGGTCATAACTCTCCTTGACGGCTGTGTCTGCCAGTCCGGACAAATGGAACATCACCCCTCGGGTCATGCTGACCTCGACGGTGACAGTGGTTACTTCTAAGCCATTGACGGCTGCGCTAAATGTTTTTACTAGCATGTTGTTTAAAGTTAATTGGTTATTGTTGTGTTCTTATTTCAGCAGTTCTTCGATCTTCCGCTCTAACTCGTTTGTCGTGATGGAGTGGGCGAGAATCCGGCCGTTACTGTCGGAAATGATGTTGTCGGGTACGAAATAGAGTCCTAACTGACCAAGCAGCGGCGACTCCCACATCTTCCCGTCGCAGATGTTGTGCCACCGGATGGAGTCGCGGTCCATGCTCTTGCGGCACTCTTTCTTACTGGCATCGAGACAGATGCTGATATACCTCAGCTGACCGCCGTGTATCCGTTCCAACCGCTTCAGCTTGCGCTGGGCATTCTGACTATCGTAGTTCCACGAGGCCCAGGTGCTGATGACGTTGACCTTAGCATACAAATCGACGTTGGATACGGCCTTACCATCAATATCGATGACGGTAAACTTGGGCAACTTGCCGTTCTCCTTGAAATTCCTAAGGCCCTCCAATTGCTTCTTCAGCTTGGCGATAGCATGATTCTCTGGTGAAGCTTCCACGATGACATCGGCCAGCGCAAGGGCTTTGTCATAGTCGGGCATCTGACTCTGGATGAAGACCTTGTTGAGGATATAGATGCTCGCCAGGTCCTGCGGGTGGTCGGTGATGAATGCCTCAGCGGTCTTGGCTACCTCGGGCGGCGTCATCTGATTGGTCTGAAGCCTGAAAGCCGTCATCGCCTCGTTCTCCTTGGTGCCTTTCACCTCGACCTCTTTCAGGTGTGAGGCATCGCCCTCAACCGTCACTTTCTTGCCGGGCTGGCCGATGATGGGCAGTTCGGAGAAATTGGGGAAGACGATGATGAAAGTGCGTTGGTTATCGAGCGTGGCCGTGTAAGAGAAACGCCCATTGATAATGGCGATGGTATCCAGTTTCTGCGATGGACCGTCGGCTGCGTAGACGTAAAGTTCGCCCTGGTTGAGGCCCTTGAACTTTCCGCTCATCTCGAAATGGTTGCCATCGGGACCGCAGGAAAGTAAGAGGAGAGAGGAGAGAGGAAAGAGGTAAGAGGTGAGAGGTGAGAGGTGAGAGAAAACTCTGCTAAAGATTTTTTTCTCACCACTCATCTCTTTTCTCTTGCCATAAATACTTCCCATCACTATTTTTTACTTCAGCAGTTCGAGGTCGTTGGCTGCATACTTGGCGTAGAATGCATCCTGCACGGCCTTGTTGAGAGCCTCCTTCGAGTCATTCTTGTTGCCCATGCGGTTGTAGAGAATGGCCTTCAGGTATTCTGTAGTGGCATCGGGGTTCTTCACATACTTCAGTGTGACAGCTGCCGATGCATAGTTCTTGTTGAGGATCTGTGCGAGGGCGGCACTGTTGGAGTAGATCTCTGAGAAATCCTGCTCTGCCTGTGCGAAATTGCCCTGTGCCAGGTGCAGGTTGCCGAGCACCTCGTTCAGGCCGTTGGCACCTGTAGCGGCAGCGATATAACGCTCGGCGGTGCTCAGGTCACCAGCCTTCAGAGCCAACATACCAAGGTTGGCCTGTGCCTCGGGCAGATTGGCCGACAGGCTCTGTGCCTTCTGGATATACTGCTTGGCAGCCTCGTAGTTGCCACGGGCATACTGGATGGTTGCCAGGTTGTTATAGGCGCGGGCATCGTTGGGATACACTTCTGTAGCAATCTTGTAGATATCCTCCTGTTCGTTGAGGTTATCCTTCAGGGCTGCACCATAGAGCAGCTCCTCGATGCTCAGTTTGGTGGCATCATTCTTGATCTGGGCAATGATCTGGTCGTCAGAGCGGCCTACGGTCTCGTAGTTGATGGTGAGACGGGCGCGGCGCAACTGGGGCAGGATGCCGTCGGCCAGCTCGCGGAAGGCAGAACTGATGTTCTTGATCTGCTGCTCACGCTCCTCAGGATCCTTATACATGGAGAGCACGCGCAGGATGACATCCTTGTCCTGAATGTCGCTGGCCTTCACCAGTTCCTGGAATCCATCCCAGTCCTGGGCAGTGTACTTGGCATCGACATTGGCCTGCATCTGGATGCGTTTCAACTCCTGGTTGACATACTGCTCAGAATTTTTCTGACGCTCAGCTGCCAGACGGTCGTTGATGGAGAAACCGCCATCGGGTGAGGCATAGGCAGACACCTCGACATTCTCAAGGTTCAGGCCTTCACGGTCGGCATTGATTTTCTGGAGCATCTTTACAAATTCCTGCACGGAATTGTTGGCCAGCTCGCTCTTGCGGAGGTTGGCTTGCTGAATCAGGAACTTGATGTTGGCCTCCTGCTTCTGCTTGTTGATGCGCTGGTAGGCATCGGGCGAGATGGCGGCCTGAGCGGAAGTAAGCGTCTTCTTATAAAGCTCAGAAGTGGCAATGATGCCTTCGGCCACCTTCACCTCGGGCACTTTCATCTGCTTGTTGCCGATGCGGGCAAGGAAGGTCAGATACATATCAGCCTTGTTGTCGTCAGCATACTGGAAGTTGGTCTTCATCGTATAGTTGCCACCCAGACGGTAGGAGATGGTCTGGTCGTTGCCCATCACCTTCTCACCTTGGAAAGTGGCGCTGTTGCCTTTCACGATGGTACCATTCGAGTAGCGCAGTTCGGGCATGACGGTCACCACGGCCTTACGCTTCATGTATTTCTCTGGAAAATGACCATTGATGGTGGCAGGCACTGTGCCGGCCTGTGTTTCCAGAGGATTGGGGGTCACGTTGAAGTTATCAGCCGACAAGGGGCCCAACTTAGAGCACGATGCGAAAAGCATCATCGTGGCAGCCGATAAAAGAAAAAGATGTTTGTTCTGCATAAAAATAATTCGAATTGTTTTTAAGGATAAAAATATGTGCCGCCCTCGGCCTTGAAGCCCGCTGGGGGCATTTCTTGCCAAAGGCAAGCGGTGTGCCGCGAGCGGGACTCGAACCCGCACGACCGTTTCGGGTCAAGGGATTTTAAGTCCCTCGTGTCTACCAATTCCACCATTGCGGCGCGTTTTCAATGTGCAAAGATACGGCTAATTCCCGAAACCGCCAAATATTTTATCAATTATTTAGGAGCATCAAGAATTTTTTGTTACCTTTGCACCCAAATTTAGTTGAGAGTTGAAAGTTTATAGTTTATAGATAGATGAATATTGAAGGATTGATAAGCAAGGCTGCAGGCGAAGCCGTGAAGGCGCTATATGGCATGGATGCCACGGAAAAGATGCTGCAGTTGCAGAAGACGAGAAGTGAGTTTGAGGGAAACCTGACACTCGTGGTGTTTCCCTTTGTAAAGGCTGCGAAAAAGTCACCTGAGCAGACGGCTCAGGAGATTGGCGAATATCTGCAGCAGAATTGTGCCGCAGTTGAGAAGTTCAACGTGGTGAAGGGTTTCCTGAACCTCAGCGTGGGCGACGGGGCCTGGCTGCAGCTCTTGGAGGTCATCGACAAAGACGAGCACTTCGGTATGAAACAGGCTACAGAGGATTCACCCCTCGTGATGATCGAATATTCTTCGCCAAATACGAATAAGCCCCTCCACTTGGGTCATGTGCGCAACAACTTACTGGGTTGGTCGTTAGCACAGATTATGGAAGCCAATGGCAACAAGGTGGTGAAGACCAATATCGTGAACGATCGTGGTATCCACATCTGTAAGTCGATGCTCGCTTGGCTGAAGTGGGGTAACGGTGAGACTCCCGAGAGCTCTGGCAAGAAGGGGGACCACTTAATTGGCGACTATTATGTGGCTTTCGACAAGCACTACCGCGAGGAGATCAAGGAACTGGTGGCTCAGGGTATGGACGAGGAAAAGGCCAAACAGGAGGCACCGCTCATCAAGGAGGCTCACGAAATGCTGGTGAAATGGGAACAGAACGACCCCGAGGTGCGTGCCCTGTGGGAGAAGATGAACTCATGGGTATACGCTGGCTTCGACGAGACCTACAAGAAAATGGGTGTCAGCTTCGACAAAATCTATTATGAGAGCCAGACCTACCTCAAGGGTAAGGCTAAGGTGGAGGAAGGACTCGTCAAAGGCCTCTTCGAACGTCACGAGGACAACTCGGTATGGGCCGACCTCACCAACGAGGGACTCGACCAGAAGCTGCTGCTACGCAGTGATGGTACCTCGGTCTATATGACTCAGGACATCGGCACCGCCGAGATGCGATTCCAAGACTACCCCATCGACAAGATGATTTATGTGGTGGGTAATGAGCAGAACTATCATTTCCAGGTTTTGAGCATCCTGCTCGACCGTCTGGGCTTCAAGTGGGGTAAGGAGCTTGTGCATTTCTCCTATGGTATGGTGGAGCTGCCCAATGGTAAGATGAAGAGCCGCGAGGGAACGGTTGTCGATGCTGATGACTTGATGGCGCTGATGGTCGACGATGCCCTGAAAACCTCGCTCGAACTGGGTAAGTTTGCGGATATGACCGATGAGGAGCGTCAGGAGATTGCCCGCATTGTGGGTATGGGTGCCCTGAAGTATTTCATCCTGAAGGTCGATGCAAGAAAGAATATGCTCTTCAATCCTGAGGAGAGTATCGACTTCAATGGCAATACAGGGCCGTTTATCCAGTATACTTATGCGAGAATTCGCTCGATTCTGCGCAAAGCAGAAGGCATTCTGAGTAATCTGAATACTCCGAGTAATCTGAGTAATTTGAGTGAGAAGGAAGTCGAGCTTATTCAGAAGATGAACGAGTTCGGGGCTGCTGTCGAACAAGCAGGTAAAGACTATTCTCCTTCTGGCATTGCCAACTATTGCTACGAATTGACGAAGGTGTTCAACCAGTTCTATCACGACTACTCGATCCTCAATGAGCCCGATGAAAATATTAAGGCCATGCGCCTGATGCTGGCCAAGAATGTGGCTAAGATCATCAAGAATGGTATGGGGCTGCTGGGCATTGAGGTGCCAGAGAGAATGTAGAGACAATCTATAGGAAAAAAGTCTTCAAGTAAAGTGACTCAACAGAACCCTCCCGATTATAGACACGATACGGTTCTGCCGTTGCCGATGGAGGTGAAGGCAGATGCGTGGGCAGTGGATGCGGCATGCAGCGGCAATCCCGGACCGATGGAGTATCAGGCGATTGACTTGGCGACGGGCTATCGCGTCTTTCATTACGGTCCTATTCATGGCACGAACAATATCGGGGAGTTTCTTGCTATTGTCCATGCCCTGGCTCTCTGCTGGAATCAGGGCCTGCATGACAAGACCATCTACAGCGACTCTTACAACGCCATTCTCTGGGTTCAGAAACGCAAGTGTAAGACCAAACTCGAGCGCACACCTCAGACGGAGAAGCTCTATCAGATTATTCTGCGAGCTGAACAGTGGCTCAATACGCATAACTTCCGGAATCCGATCATTAAGTGGGAGACGTCGAAGTGGGGTGAGGTACCCGCGGACTTCGGCAGGAAATAAGCTTTTTAAATGGACATAAAAAATCGGCATTGCAAACGCAGTGCCGATTCCTTTTATCGTGAGCTAAATATTAGTCAGCTACGAGTGTGAAGCGCTTGAAGGCAACGATCTTCAGATCCTTGTCCTGCTTGGCGAGCCACTGAGCAACAGTAGACTTGTCGCCGTCGCCGAACTGGAACTCCTGGTCAACCAGACAGCTCTCCTTCAGGAACTTCTGAACACGACCCTTGGCGATGTTCTCAATCATAGGCATCTTCAGCTGAGCCTCACCCTCGACCTTTGCGTCAGCAATGATTTTACGGGCCTCGTCAGCCTGCTCCTTGGTGAGCCAACCCTTAGCGGTATTGCTCTCAATGTGATCCTCAGAGTCAACGAGGTTGGGATTGATGCCAGCCTTCTTGAGCTTCATTTCCACGAACTTCTCAACCTGCTCCAGCTTGGTCTTCTCGAAAGAGGTCTTGTACTCCTCGTCGAGAATCTTCTGCTCAACGCTCTGTGCGTCGAGAGCTACAGGCTTCATGGCAGCCACCTGCATAGCAATCAGGTGACCCTGCTCAGCAGCAGCCTTGTTGGTCTGTACCATGGTGCAGAGGGTGTGCTTACCCATGTGGTCATAGATTTCAACGTTGTCACCGTCGAGTGTCAGGTAGCCGTCGAGCTCCATCTTCTCACCAGTGATACCGGAACGCTGTGTGACAGCCTCCTGAGCGGTCTGACCGTTAATGTCGAGAGCCTTCACAGCCTCAAGGTCAGCAGCCTTGGTAGCGATGGCAGCATCGAGGATCGTCTGTGTCAGAGCGATGAAATCAGCACCATTGGCCACGAAGTCGGTCTCGCACTTCAGGGCGAGCATGGCAGCGAAGCCGTCCACTTTCTTTACGAGTACACAACCATTAGATGTCTCACGGTCGCTACGCTTAGCAGCGATAGCCAAGCCACGCTCACGGAGCAGTTCCTTGGCCTTGTCGAAGTCGCCCTCAGCCTCGGTCAGAGCCTTCTTAACATCAGCCAGACCTGCACCGGTCATTGCGCGAAGCTTCTTGATATCGTCAATTGAAATTGCCATTTTGATTTACTATTTTACTATTTACAATTTACTATTTTATTACTCAGCAGCGGGAGCCTCTTCCTCAGCAGGAGCGGCTTCTTCTGCAGGAGCCTCAGCTACAGGAGTCTCTTCCTTGCGGGCCTTGCGAGCCTGACGACGGGGCTTTACTTCCTCCTCATCAACCTCAGCCTGAGCGTCAGCAGCCTTCTCGTCGGCCTTTTCAACCTTGCGCTCCTCGATACCCTCTGCCATAGCGGCGCAGCATGCATTGAGGATAATCTCAACACTGTCCTTTGCATCGTCGTTGGCGGGAATCACGAAGTCGATGTTGTTGGGGTCAGAGTTAGTATCAACGATACCAAATACGGGGATACCCAGACGGTTGGCCTCGCGAACGGCAATCTGCTCCTTCAGTACGTCTACTACGAACAGAGCGCTGGGCAGACGGGTCAGGTCGGCGATAG
>JAFZCU010000059.1 GCA_017556145.1 Prevotella sp.
AAAAACTTTCTACCTTTGCAGGCGATGTGCATCCGCACCATAAAGAAATAACATTTTTTAAGACTTAATTATGAAAGGAATCTGAGACTTTGGGTACTAATTGGTTGAATAAACTCCCAAAAAGATGAATGAAATTGAATTAGAATTCACAAAATTGGTCCGAGAATACCGTAAGACGATCTACACGGTATGTTACTTTTTCTCAGACAATCCTGACGATGTGGAAGACCTGTTCCAGGAGGTGTTGGTCAATCTCTGGAAAGGTTTTGCCAAGTTCCGTGGCGACAGCAGTCCCAAGACGTGGATCTGGCGTGTCAGCCTGAATACCTGCAGTAATGTTGAGCGAGGCAAAAAACGGAACGTGCCAACCGTTCCGCTGCTGATCGACAAGGATGTGATGAGTGTTTCTGACGAAGGTGGTCGGCAGATCAAAATGCTGTACGACAGAATCAACCGCCTTGAGTTGTTCGACCGCGCTATCATTCTTCTTTGGCTAGAGAGTATGCGGTATGATGAAATCGCTGCGATTGTGGGTCTCTCCACAGCAGCCGTCACCAGCCGCCTGTTCCGAATCAAGGAACAGCTTAAATCAATGTCTAACATTTAAAACCGTAAAAGCTATGTCAGAGAATAATGTTTTAGAGCTCCATGAGCTGGAAGAGTTGAAAGCTGCTTACAACCTGATGGATGAGCGCCTGGACGGTCAGGAGATCGTGTCCGACGAGCAGCTCCGCGAGGCAATGTATCGCAAGTTTGCAGACATCCGTCAGAATGCCAAGGAGGCATTAATCTGGGGAGACCTGATCTTTGTGCCCATATTGGCATGGTGGGTTTGGACATATAGCCGGCTGACACTCCTGGGCATGATCATACTGGGTGTGTACTGGGTGGCTTCGCTGATCTTCAGATTCTTCATCCTGCGACGCACGAAGAAGGAGGACTACGGTTCCTATGACCTGAAGACTCTCGTTGAGAAAGAGTCAGGTTACTCAAAGAATGTTAAGTATTTTGGCATTGCAACAGCCATTTTCCTTCTCGTGTTCTTCTTGCAGATGTTCATTGGTATAGATGGAAAAGCGGTGTTGATATTTGTCGTCTTGGTCTTAATCCTCATGGTACCGGTTTTGATTCGCTGGCTGGTCATCAAGTTCAAGTATGATGGTAAGGCCATCGACCCAGCAACGGGCCAGCCCCGCAAGCTGGGCGGGAAAGTGGTGTCCATCATAGGCTATACCCTCTTTGGTATTGCAGGCTGTCTCTTTGTGGCCGCTACAGTTATGGGCGTGATCGAAAGTGCAGGCATCGGCTGGCTCGCCCTGCTGAAAGGCATCAACGGTCTGACATTTATCATGGCAACAGCCGTACTGTTGTTAGGCGTGTTACATCATAGGGGAAAGATCACCGTTTCTCGCAGGCTTCTGGTTATCCTGTCTGTCATTGCCATCGCCCTCTCTGCGTCGGTTGCCGGCATTGCCACGCTGAACGGTATCGCAGAGTTAACCCGGCTCACTGTTTCAACCTTGATGACCACAGCCGGTTTCTCGGCCTTGGGCCTCGCCATCCATAGGATGCGGAAATCCTGATGCAAACTATTGCGAACCCGATGCAAATTATTGAGAATTGAAAAGCTTGGAGGCTTGGGAAAAAAGCCTTAACTTTGCAACCGAATTTAAAATTTATCACGAATATGAAAAAGTTATTAGTTTTAGCTGCACTCATCGCAGCAACACTGCCCACAGCGGCACAACAGGTAAAGTATACCGTCAACGGTATCAGTAAAAACAACGGCACACAAGTCAAGTTGATGAACCGCCAGACCAGAGAGACCTTCACCTCGGTGGTGGCCGACGGGAAGTTCTCGTTCAGCGGCATGGCCGATAAAGACGCCCTGATGGCAGTAGGCGAAGATGGCTGCGACTGGGCAACCCTCTTCTTCAACGACGGTACGCCCGTCACCATCAACACCAACGACAGCACGCTGAAAGGCTCGCCCGTCAATGAGCGTCTGGTAGCCTATGATATCGCCACCAATGCGCCTCTCAGTAACGTCCAGCGTAAGTATCAGAATCTGTCGGAGGCAGAGCGCGAGAAGAAGCAAACAGAGATAGTTGGCGCGATGATGATAGCAGTGATGAAGATGGGCGATCAGCTCAGCAAGATCTTCAAAGAGGAGAACAAAACCATGATCCCCGCCGCCTTTATCAGCGAGTATCAACAGGTGTTCGGTCAGGAGAAACTCGACAGCATCATCGCCACAAAGCCAATCTGGGCCAGTCATCCGCTCGTGAAGCAGCAGGTTCAGCTGTGGGCTCAGATGAAAGCACAGGATGAGAAGAAGAATGCCTTCATCGGCCAGCAGTTCACCGATCTGGAAGAGGCTGATCCCGACGGCAACATGCACAAACTGAGCGAGTATGTGGGCAAAGGCAAATGGGTGCTCGTAGATTTCTGGGCCTCCTGGTGCGGACCTTGCAAGGCGGAGATGCCCAACGTAGTGGCAGCCTACGAGAAATACCATACCAAGGGCTTCGACATTGTCGGTCTGTCGTTCGACAACAAGAAGGAGCCGTGGGTGAAGGACATCGAGGCCCTGAAGATGCCCTGGACGCACCTCTCCGACCTGAAGGGCTGGAACACCGTCGCCTCGAAGGTCTATGGCGTCAACAGCATCCCCGACAACCTCCTCATCGACCCGCAGGGTAAGATTGTGGCCCGTGGCCTCCGCGCACAGGCCCTCCAAGACAAGCTCAAGGACATCTTCGGAGAATAAACTGGTCACTACCCATTTTAAAGCCGCACAAATTTGTGCGGCTTTTGTGTTCTACTATTTTCGGAAACTGTTCATCATCATCACCAAATGTTTGTTTATCGGCAGTCGAACAGAATCTTCCTGCGGTTATCCTTCGGCCTCACCGCGAAGTGAATCCAATACGTCGAGCCTCGCTTTTCTTGGATGAGCTCGTCGAATTCGCGCTTAGTGCCATCCGCGATATCCAGCAAGATCCCCGCCATGCGGATCATCTGTTCCGGCCCATAACAGTGAATATCCACCGCGCAGCCTGTCAGGTGATTGCTCCCCTTCGCCCCTCCGCATTTCCGATTCACCTCCTCACTCCGATACCCGCTATTGATAATGATTGGAATCTCCTTATCATTTCTACTGTCTCCCGACTCCTGACTCCTGACTCCTTCTCTCCTTCTTGCGTCCCTTCGGTAGCAAGCGGCAGAGCCGAGTTCTCCTTCTCTCCTGTCTCCTGACTCCTGTCTCCTGACTCCTTCTCCGTACAACTCGTTGTAGGAGAATCTGAGATCCTCCAACCATCCTTCGCAAATACGCTTCAGATTCTCAATCGCCACATGACTCGGGATATTCCCATCCGTTGTGTGATAACTCGTTTTGCACAACTCACCCAACGTAAAGTGAGGCGATAACTTCATTTCTTCATTGATTTCCACCTTGTTCATTCTGCTTAAACCTAATCTTTTTAAAACTGTAATCTGTAATTCGTAATATATACTCACGGAAAACCCATTGGTTCAACATGTTCCCTGTTCCCTCCTTCGACTTGCCTTCCTTCAGTCTGAGACTGACTGCATCCTGATACGTAAACTCATCAGGCAGGAGTGCCAACAGGTTTCTCGGTCCTCGGGGATTACCCTGCGCCGCGCTTTCTGCCCGACGGATACCATCGGCAAAGAACCGCATCTTACACCAGAGGTCATAGTGTAGACTCCAACGGATGAAATCGGCGATGCTCTTCTCCCACTTGCAGCCGTTGGCCACATAGAGCACGCAGGCTTTCAGATAGGCAATCACATTAGCACGGAAGGAGAGGTTCTCAAACACACGGTCTTGCGACAGTCTGGAGAATTCAGCACACTCGGCAATCAGATTAAGAGCCAGTTGCTTGGCCTGCTTACAGACAATGATGCCGCTTGCGCCCGTCAGATGCTTGATATAAGGCTGCAGTTCCTTATCAAAGTTCTCGTCATAGATACCATATACCGGCTGTTCCGCACCTATTTCCCGCTCGGGTATCGTACAGAAGTTGATTCGCGAGATGGGGCCTTTGGTCAGCACTTTCGAGAAATAATGTTGAACGGCACCGATCGTACCACTTGAATTCCAATTAAACCGGATGGAGACCGTAGCGTTAACCGACTGCGATCCTGCACGCGTCTGACCATAACGGTTGCCTGGGTCAAAAGCCTGACAGATAATCACGAACTGCTGACCGGGTTTGCTCTTCAACTGGTCGAACATCTCAATCTCGTTCAGTTTGAAATAGAGGAAACGTTTCTGTGCCTCATCGAGTCGTTGCACAAAGCCCGCATGGGTCACATCGGCCTGTATCTCCTGTATCACCAAGTCGTCAGGACGTTGCAGTTTATCCTTGTTGGCACCCTTCCGATTGTTGGCCTCATTATATTCCTTCAGTCTGCGCTCATTTTCTGCATCACGTTCGCGAATGTCGGCCATAATCCGGTTGATAGGCTCGTCTATACAACCCTTACCACCACCTGTTACAGCCATCGCCACATTCATGAGGGTTGCTTCGTGCAGCACATTATCGGTGTAACGAAACTGAACATTGTGCAGATGGGCGCCTAACGACGGGAAAACCGCATGTGCGACGGTCGCTTTATAGATATCAGGCGTGTTGCTCGTCAACAGTTTAATGAGCTTTGGCTGCTGGGCAGGCATCCTGGGCGGCAGACTGCTGGCATAGATTTCCGACAGTGGTGCATCTATCGATGGTGGATCAGCCAGACTGCTCACCTGATCGGAACGTAGCAACGCATCAGCGTGACTCTCCCCGTGATTCGGTTCAACCCCTATTCGCTTACTCTCCTTAAAGATCCGCTTCTGCACCTGATTCAGCCGCTGGTTCGGATTATAATATTCGGTATAAAATGCCTCTATCAGATCCTGGATGTTCTTATCCTGCCAATGATCCGGCATCAGTTCACGGAGCATGCCAAGCGTTTCAGCCCTTGTCAGCAACTGGTTGCAAAGTCCCAAGACATTCTTCACCGAGTTATGCCTGCCGCCCTCATTCACCAGATCCGCCTCCGTCACATCCTCTTCCTTCATGCACTCCCGGAAGACAAGCCGCGTCCGGGCAGATGGCTGATGTATGATGGCTGCGACACTCGGGGTCTGGCACAAATGTGATGTCTCCGACGTCACAGAGGTGCCTGACCCCAGTGTGTCGTCCTCCCAAGGCCGATAGTGCTTATTAGCTTTCTTGGCGCCCTTCGGCACCTCCTCCAGCTTCTTACGCTCACGTTCTTTCAGAGTCTTATACTCCTGCTCGCATGCCTCAGCGCTCATTGGCTCCTCAAACAGCGCATCGTCCAGATAAGGCAAATCCTCCTCAGAGCCGCTGGTAGAAAAACACACACGCTGCAGATCCTTCGTATTGGTATCCATTTCAAGTTGCAGCGCACACGCCACACGCACTTGATTCTCCAGAATCGTCTTACCTAACTCGCGCTTACACACCAGATGCCAACCGCCACCAACACTCCGCTCCAGCATCATCAGCCCGATCTCATCCTTTTTCGAGAGGATGAGGTTTTTAATCTCTTCTGAACCTGATGGAGCGGTAGCGCCGTAGCAATCCACATCGTGGAAAAAGAAGCTTCCCTGACTCTTGCAGCCGGCAATCAGCCCTTCCACATGTCCGATGTTATAGGCCAGCTGCAGCAGCTTGCCTTTGGCCTCATTATCGCCACCTCTGGCCTTTTCCAGATGGTTCAGATTCTGGGTTGAGTTCCTTAGCGCCATCAGCGCCTGGCGGTCTTTTACGGGGCGGGCAAGTTTCTTCCTGTCCTTGCCCTTCCCCTCGTAGATTATTTCATAAATCATAGGCTGTATCCTTTCTCAATCAAATACTTAATCACCGCCTTGATACCCTTCCTCAATACCTGAGGCAGTTCTGCGCGCATCTCAGAAGGCACTACGAAGATCACGCGGTCATTGCCATCTGAACCGAACGACAAACTCACATAGTCTTTCTTCAGTTCCGGCTTCCTGCGGATTCTCTTCTTTCTTGTGAAGTCGAATGAGCCATTGCTCAGCATCTGACCGTAGCCCATGCCATGAAACGGCTCCACCAGTCCTACACGCGGATCGTCAGGCATCACCTGAACATAATCCATTCCCATCTCTGTCTTGCTGACGGCCACTATAGCACTCAGCGTTGTTGTCTTGTTGTTTTTAATCTTTTTCATAATTTGTTGAAAAGTTTGCGAGTCTTGAGGGTCAGAGCGAAGTAGTAGCTGTCGACAAATTAAACCTGGTACTCTTCCCTCACCCGTTACCTTTCAACTCAATTGTTATTTACCTATTGATTTTAGCAGATCGCTCATCTCCCATTGGTCGCAGACGCTGTGCGGTGACACATTGACCTTCTTCGTCCGGCAGTAGCGCATCGTCGTGCGTGTCAGTTTCTTATACCTGCACGAGGCGCAGCATGCCTTTACCTCAATGCCATATTTGTTCTTCATTTCTCTCACCTCTTACCTCTCACCTTTAATCATATCCAACACAAACTGCCGCCCTTTCTCCGTCCAGACGAGACTCGACTCCAGCTTGCGGCGGCCGTCCTTCCCATGAACGTAGCGATAGCGGTCCTCAGTGAGTTCCCGGTGCAGGTATTTCTGAGTAAGGCGCCACTGGCCGCGTGCCCAGCGGATGATATTCCTGTCGGCCAGAAACGAGTTCAGGTCGCGGCCGTCAAGTCCAAAGGGCTTGCCAATCTCAGTCGGTGTGTAGCAGAAGCGGCTGTCGCGGTTCAGCTTGGCCAACTCCTCGCCCAGGATATCGTCGGCCTCGTCAAGCACCTCCTCGTCGCAGGCCAGTAAGCGGATCTCCTTTGGCCTTTGGGTGGAAATGACTTTTTCCCTTTCCAGCTCTTCCCAGCGCAGCACCAGTCGGGCGCGCGCCTCGTCGTTGAACTTCGTGGCGATGAAGAGACATTCGGTTTTCGTGAGCAGATAGCAGGGGCGGTATTGTCCGTTGGCGTCCTCATAAGACCCGAGTCGAAAATTCGACCCGGCTACACTTTCCCACTTCGGATCCATCTTCCGGATGGCTTCCATCACGTGTTTGTGCTGCTTACCAGAGAGCTGCGCGATCTCGAGCGAGGTCATCAGCTGCTCACTATTGTTGTTACTGTTTTGAATATTATTGATCATACTGATCTGAATTGCTGTCTGTTTCATAATTGTCATTTGTTTTAAATTTGATTAATGAATGTGCACGTGCGCGTCGTACGCACATGCGTTAATGATTCTCGAAATATCGTCCGGGCCTACCCGCCGTGTCCTTTGTATCAATAAGTCTGAGATCGCTTGCCAACCGCCGTTTCCGTTCGTTGACAATGCAAAGATAGATACATTTTCTGGTGGCACAATGGCTTTCGAACAGGCCTGTTCTAAGCTGTTCTGAATCGTTCTGACTTGTTCTGATTTGTGCCGTTCCGTTCGCTACAAGACACAAAAAAAGCACCAGAACTTTCTTGTTCTGATGCTTATCGGATTGTTGTAAACGAAAGGACTACCTATGACTATAGTACTTTCTGAAAGTGCTTTCATTGAACCCCTCGCCATTGGGCATTCCCATTCTAACGAGTTCCCCGTAGGCTGCTGAGGGACTTTCTGGCAGCAACACCTTGTTATCCTTTCTCATCTGGAGCAGATAGCGACATATTTCTTTCACACTCTGATGCGACACCAACCGTTTCACCTCATCGTGAAC
>JAFZCU010000060.1 GCA_017556145.1 Prevotella sp.
AATCATCAGGCTGTGCCGACTGGGGACTGCAAGTTCATGTATACCGTCGTCTGAGGGTTGCCCGCCCGAGTAAACGATGGAGGGTAGAACGCTGGAGCCATGGGGTGACTCATGGAGTAGATAAATGACAGGCTCCCCTTCTGGGGAACAGAACCCGGCTTACAGGAGCAGTGCTTTTTTATTGTTTTGTTATGGCGAAGCGCTTTCTAAGGAACATCTATCACAAGCTTAGTCTGACCATCCGTTTCTTTACGGCTAAGCGTGTCATGGCCCAGGCCTCGGCGCTGACCTATTCCACACTTCTGGCTTTTGTCCCCATCGTCGCAGTGATCTTCGCCATTGCGAGGGGGTTCGGCTATAACAAATACATCGAGATCTGGTTTCGCGACGCCCTCTCGTCGCAGCCTCAGGCAGCAGATGCCATCATCGGCTTCGTCAACAGTTATCTGGTACACACGCAGAGCGGTATTTTCCTGGGCATCGGACTGATCTTCATGCTCTACACCGTGCTGATGCTGATGAACAATGTGGAGGAGACCTTCAATCATATCTGGCAGCTGAGCAACTCCAGACCTATCTTCCGCTCGTTCACCAATTATCTGGCCATGTTCTTCCTCTTTCCGATTCTGCTGGTCATCTCTATGGGTCTGTCGTTCTATATGACAGCCTTTGCAGAGAAGATGAGCAGTTTCGAATACCTTGGACCTGTGGTGAAATATCTGATCGGTCTCTCGCCCTATATCCTGTTGTCGCTGATTTTTATCGCACTCTATATCTATATGCCTAACACGCGGGTGAAACCTTCGTGTGCCATCATTCCAGGCATCCTCGCAGGTGTGGGCATGCAGATTTTGCAGATTGTCTATATCCACTCCCAGATCTGGGTGACGGGCTACAACGCCATCTACGGCTCCTTTGCCGCCCTGCCGCTCTTTATGTTATGGGTGCAGATGTCGTGGACCATCTGTCTGTTTGGGGCACAGCTCACCTATACGAATCAGAACATGAACCGTATCGGTATTAATCTCGAAGTGCTGGATATTCATCCGTTGGTGGAGATGACGGATGAAGAGCGCAATGAGGAAGCTGCCGGCTATTATTCCGACAGACTGGATTCGCTTTGATTTTTCTGAATACTCCGATTATTCTGATTATTCCGAATAAAAATAGATAAGCTCTTTGAGCGCCTGTTGACAGACGACACAGAACTCGGGCTCTTCGTTGGTGCGCATCCTGCAGTTCTCGCACCCTCGCCACACGCCTTTCTCCTGATAGCCGCCACCCTCAACGAGTCCGGCTTTGCCTTCCTTGATCAGGTTCTCCCACTTGATGATGCCTGTGGCCTTGGTGGTCAGGTTGGGCTCCCAAGGCTCCGTGTCGTCGAAATACATGGGGTCGTCGTTGCCGTAGGCATACTCATCACCCAGTCCTCCGAACGAATGGCCGAATTCGTGTACCACGACGGGCAGGAAATTCTTACCACCCGTATAGCTGAGATTATATGAGTTGTAGATGCCGCCACCGCCATAGTGTTCGGTATTCACCAGAATGATGATGTGTTCATAGGGCGTACCAGCCAGGAGGTCGTGCAGCCGTTTCAGATGCAAGGTGGTCAGATAGCGGTCGCTGTAGAAAGTGTCGAAGTGGGAGTCAAGGGCGGTGCTCTTCCAGATGCCCCTCGAGGGTTCGCTGGTACCAGATTCTTCTGAAGCCGACTTCACGGCGATAATCTGGAAACGATCCTGCAATGATTTAAACGGTTCGTGGTTGAAGAGCGAGCCGATGGCCTTCTGACAGTCTTGCAGATAATGGTCCATTTCATCGTTGGTATATCCCTCGGCTACGAAGGCGATGCGGATGCAACGTTCTGTGTCGCTGGCCTGATGCAACACATCGTAGGGGGTAATGCTGCGCTCGCCTGCCTTACGGATCAGGATGTCTTTAGGATTTACGGTATGCGTCAGTGAATTGACCACCTGATTGTGATAATCAAACAGTTCAACCTTGATTTCTACGGAGTCTTTGGGGAAGGGCACGAGGAATACGTTCTCGAATGATTTCCGCGTGTGCTTGGCCTCGTCGGTAGCCTGCCATTCCTGGAAAAGGGTGGAGAAGGAGTGGCGGTAGATGACCACACTGTCTTTCTTCGAACGGACGGTGATTTGTCCGTTGCCTCTCAGGGGCAGTTCTGCGAGCCGATGTCTGCGACCATACCAGTGGGGTAGGCTGACAAGCTCATCGACGTATATATCATTCTGGATGTCGCAACCGGCAAAGGTGTAGTCAAGCCGCAGGGTGCGGTCTTCGAAATAATCCTCAAACCGTTGGGCTGATGACAATAGACTTAAAGATGATAATATGGTGATAATGAGCAGTTTTCTCATAGTTCATTCAATAAGTTCTTGACGAAGTCTCTATTCCAGTCTCTCAGGTGATGACGCTTACCATCGTACTCTAAAAGATCGAGGTCGATGACCACAATGCCATCTTCATTCTTAATGCGTCCGATGCGCTTCTCCGTTTCCTTCAGCACCTCGCATAGCAGCCCCTCGCCAAAGGCGGTCGTGCCCTTGCAGAGTTGGTTCAGATACTTTTTTGATTGACCATTGACTATTGACCATTGACCATTATTGGCTGCCGCACTGGTTTGTTGACCATCTTTCGCATTGCAACGTGAATGGTCAATGTTCAATGTTGAATGGTCAATGGCGAATGGTGAACGGTCAATGGGTTCAGTCCAAATGGCAGAAGTAAAGTGTACCTCCGTCATCAACTGGGTTAATTGCTCCCTGGCCTTTGCCAGATTTGCCTCTTGGTTCTCGTTCGATCCGAGCGAGATAATCACTTCATGCACTTTCATACGCTCACGTTTTGGGTGCAAAGATACATCTTTTAAATAATAAAGCGAAAAAACCATTGGAATATCTCACGTTAAACTTGGCTAAAAGGTTTGCGTATGTCGGAGATTCTTTGTAATTTTGCAGAAAAGTAGACAGAAAAATGCGAAGCGGAGTTGACAAATTGAAAGAAAATCGCTTAATTTCGTGAATTTTTGCTCAAATATTTGGCTAAATGAAAATAAAAGTGTAATTTCGCGGCGCAATTCGATGAACATCAATTTCAAACATTCAAAAATAGTAATTCAACATGAAGAAGTACAACTTTAACGCCGGTCCCTCGATGCTTCCCCGCGAAGTGATTGAGAAGACCG
>JAFZCU010000061.1 GCA_017556145.1 Prevotella sp.
GTGTGGAATCCATGATGACTTATCGCGGTGTCCATCCGGTGGGATGGGTGATGGTCTTCGTAACTCCCTTGGACGCGATACAGTCGAATGCCAAAAGACTGAATATCATTATCCTGGCAGTGATGTTGCTCGGCCTGCTGGTCATTTATCTGTTCTGTCGCCGCCAGATCAAGGACATCGCCGACCCCGTTGCCATGCAGAAGGCCAATCTCGAACACGAACTGAAGATTGCCAACGGCATTCAGATGGCGATGCTGCCGAAGGCACTCCATTCGCCTTCAGGGGCTGTCGACCTGTATGCCACGCTGACACCAGCCCGCGATGTGGGTGGCGACCTCTACGACTATTTCATACGCGACAACCGCCTGTTCTTCTGTATCGGCGATGTGAGCGGCAAGGGGGTGCCTGCTGCCCTGATGATGGCGGTGGTGCGCGCCATGTTCCGCAGTGAGACGCGCCGTGCCGACAGTGCCGCTGCCATCGTCGACACAATGAACCACAGCATCTGCGAGGAATCGACGGCGGGCTACTTCGTCACCATGTTCGTGGGTATCCTCGACCTCACCACAGGTCATCTCGACTATTGCAATGCCGGCCATGAAACGCCCGTCGTTGCGGGGCAACCATTGAATATCATACCCAACCTGCCTGTAGGAGCCCTGCCAGACTGGAACTACGAAGGGCAGAAGACGCAGCTACAACTTGGCGATATGCTGTTTCTCTATACTGATGGACTCAGCGAGGCTAAAAACACCGCTAATGAGCAGATGGGCAGGAAACATGTGCTGCAACTCGCCAACGAGCACAGCTCCGACTCACCCCAGCAACTGGTGGAGTTGATGGAGGCCGAGGCACACCGCCATGCGGGTGGTGCCGAGCAGAGCGACGACATCACACTATTAGCTATCAAGTGGCAATCGCAAGGGCTGACGCTCTCTCCCAGTATGGACGATATCGGCCGCCTGCAGCCCTTCATCGAAGCAGTGACGACACAGGCCGGCATCGACGGGCGCGAGGCAAAACGTCTGCGCCTCGCCGTAGAGGAGGCTGTAGCCAATGTCATCAATTATGGACAGGCTACCTCCATCACACTTCATACATCGGTGGAAGACAATCAACTGGTGCTGACCATTGACGACGACGGACAGCCCTTCGACCCTACCGCCGACTCCCCCACCGACTTCTCGGTGCCTGCCGACCAGCGTCCTCCAGGTGGACTGGGCATCATGTACCTGCATCAAATGACCGACGGACTGGCCTATCAGCGAGTGGATGGTCACAACGTTCTGAAAATCATAAAAACAATTCATAAAAAGTAAAAGAGTATGTTTAAAATCACACTTAGCGAACAAGACGAAAAACTCGTGGCGACCCTTATCGGCGACCTCGACAATGCTGCCAGCACCGAAGCTGCCCGCGGCTTTGAACCCGTATTTGAACGCACGGACTGCAATGTGCTTATCGACTGTACAGAACTGAACTACATCTCCAGCAGTGGTCTGCGGATCCTGCTCAACCTCTACAAGCATACGCATAGTAACGGCCATTGGGTTATTCTAAAGGGTATATCGGATGATATCAGGGAAGTATTGTTCCTTGGTGGATTCACGCAACTGTTCATCATTGAGGATTAAACGGGATAACGAAACAAGGAGTTCTGGACTGATGAAAGATGAAATCAAGAAATTACAAGAGGAGAATGCCTTTCTGCGCGATGAAGTGGAGCGGTTGAAAGACGAGTTAGTACGTTTGGTAAGCCGTAATCTCGACCTGTCGGAACGTTTGGAGTATGATGTCGAGCTGCGCCGTCGCACCGAGGTGGCCCGCGAGATCATGGAGGGTAACATCGAGCGGCAGCGTAATGCCGACCTCCGCGATGACGGTCAGCTGATGGCACTTATTGAGATACGTGTGGAGAAAGACCGTCCGCACCTGAAACCGGATTTCGATGCAGCAGCGCTGGCTGAGATGCTCGGCGTAAGTATGCAGCGGTTGGTACAGCTTTTCCGCCACCAGTCCATCCATCGTACGCCCGAAGCCTATATCGACAACCTGCGCACGCTGGCCGCCCTGCGCCTGTTGCGGGAAAAGCCCAACTACACCATTGCCGTCATTGCCGAGGAGGCGGGTTTCTCCAACGTTCGCACCCTTCAGCGCCGCATACAGGAAGCCATCGGCATGAGCCCCGTTGACTATCGACTCATGCTCACCCGCGATATTTGAGTCATCTTATACCTGCTATGCGACAGAGCACTTCCGTGGCTTTGCAGAAGTGGGCGTCGGTGAGCAGGGCATCATCCAGGTTGGTGTTAGATATAAGTTTTAATCATTCATATATAAAATAATGAAACATACGAAATTGTGGTTGTATACCGCCATCGTCATCTGCACGTTGACGATGGTGGCATGCTTTTCGGACACGAAGAAGAGTGCGGCAGTCAGTACGACTGATGATGCCAGCCA
>JAFZCU010000062.1 GCA_017556145.1 Prevotella sp.
CAGCGACCGCTATATCGAACTCTATGAGAACATCGTAGGCGAGAAGTTCGACAAGGCAACGGAGGAAGGCGACATTGCCGCCAGAATCGAGAAGAACGTGAGCGAGTGGTTGAAACAGAGAGGTTGAGAGTTGAGAGTGGAGAGTTGAGAGTTATGTACGAGCAGGAGACGATAAAACCGTATCATGCGGGAGAAGGGAAGGCCGCTCAGGTGGAGCAGATGTTCGACAACATCGCCCCTACCTATGACAAGCTGAACCATCGTCTGTCGTGGGACATCGACCGCAGATGGCGCAAAAAGGCTATCCAACAGCTGGCGCCCTATCGTCCTCAGGCTATGCTCGACATTGCCACAGGTACCGGCGACTTTGCCATCATGGCGGCAGAAATGCTCCATCCTGAAAGGCTCGTCGGCGCCGATATCAGTGAGGGAATGATGCAGATAGGTCGTGAGAAAGTGGCTAAGAAAGGCCTCGACGGCATCATCTCTTTCGAGAAGGAAGACTGTCTGGCCCTCTCCTACCCTGGCGGCAGTTTCGATGCTGTGACGGCTGCTTTCGGCATTCGCAACTTTGCCGACCTCGACAAGGGCTTGCTGGAGATTTGCCGGGTGCTGAAACCCAGCGGTCACCTGAGCATCGTGGAGCTCACCACACCGGTGCGTTTCCCCATGAAACAGCTCTTCCACGTGTATAGTCATACTGTGCTGCCACTCTACGGCCAGATGATCAGCCGTGACGCCAGTGCCTATTCCTATCTCACCAAGACCATCGAAGCCTTCCCGCAAGGTGAACGGATGGTTGAGATCCTACAGAAAGCCGGATTCAGCGCGGCCTCTTTCAAACGGCTCACCTTCGGCATCTGCACCATGTATTTTGCAACTAAATAGTTTACGGTTTATAGTTTAGAGTTTATAGTTTAGAGTATGGACAAATACGGACTGATTGGCTATCCATTGGGACATTCGTTCTCTATCAGCTACTTCAACCAGCGGTTTGCTGATGAGGGCATCAATGCCAAGTATATCAATTTTGAGATCCCGAGTATCGATGAACTGCCTGAGGTGTTGGCAAAGAATCCTGAACTCAAGGGACTTAATGTCACCATTCCCTACAAGGAGAAGGTCATTGATTTCCTGGATAGTGTAAGTCCGGAAGCCAGGGCCATCGGTGCCGTCAATGTGATTAAAGTGACGCATGATGGCAACAATGTCTTGCTGAAGGGTTACAACAGCGACGTGATCGGTTTTACCCAGAGTATAGAGCCCATGCTCGACAGGAAATGGCATAAGAAAGCCCTCATTCTCGGTACGGGAGGTGCCTCGAAGGCCATCAACTACGGATTGAAGTCGTTGGGGCTCGAGACGGTGTTTGTGAGTCGTTACGAGCGTCCGGGCACCATTCAATACGCATCGATCACTCCCGATGTCGTACGTGAGTATAATGTGATTGTGAACTGCACCCCCGTAGGCATGTTCCCCAAGACGGAAGAGTGTCCGATGCTGCCTTATGAGGCGATGGACCATCATACGATTCTCTACGACCTGATCTACAACCCCGATCAGACGCTTTTCATGCGAAGAGGTGCAGAATACGGTGCTGATGTCAAAAACGGTCTGGAGATGCTTTTGCTGCAGGCCTTTGCCTCTTGGGAATTCTGGAACGACGAAAGATAAACAGATTTATGGACAACAGATATATGATGCGCGGTGTGAGTGCCGCCAAAGAAGACGTACACAACGCGATTAAGAACATCGACAAAGGCATCTTCCCACAGGCCTTTTGTAAGATCATCCCTGATATCCTCGGGGGCGATCCTGAGTATTGCAACATCATGCATGCCGACGGTGCCGGCACGAAATCGGCGCTGGCCTATATGTATTGGAAGGAAACAGGTGACCTCTCCGTATGGAAAGGCATTGCCCAGGACGCCATTGTGATGAACACCGACGACCTGCTCTGTGTGGGTGCTGTGGATAACATCCTGGTTTCATCGACCATCGGACGCAATAAGATGCTGATTCCCGGCGAGGTGATCTCGGCCATCATCAATGGTACGGATGAGCTTCTGGCAGAACTCCGTGAGATGGGTATCGGTATTTATCCTACTGGTGGTGAAACAGCCGACGTAGGCGATCTTGTTCGCACCATAATCGTCGATTCTACCGTCACCTGTCGTATGAAAAGGAGCGAAGTCATCGATAATGCCAACATCCGTCCAGGGGATGTCATCGTTGGTCTGTCTTCTACGGGTCAGGCTACTTACGAGAAACGTTACAATGGTGGAATGGGCTCGAACGGTCTGACCTCTGCCCGTCATGATGTGTTTGCGAAGTATCTGGCAGAGAAATATCCCGAAAGCTATGACCACGCTGTGCCCGACGAACTTGTGTATAGCGGCCGCTATGAATTACTTTCGGAATATTCTGAGAACTCCGAGAACTCGGAAAATTCTGATTACTCCGACCTCCCCAACATGGGCCAGCTCGTGCTCTCGCCTACCCGCACCTATGCCCCGGTTATCAAGAAAATGCTCGACGAGCTGCGCCCGGAGATTCACGGTATGGTGCATTGTACGGGTGGTGCACAGACGAAAGTGCTGCACTTCGTCAACGATCATTGCAAAGTGGTGAAGGATAACATGTTCCCTGTCCCCCCACTCTTCCGCGCCATCCACGAGTGCTCAGGCACCGATTGGCGAGAGATGTACCAGGTGTTCAACATGGGTCATCGTATGGAGATCTATGTCCGTCCTGAAGTAGCCGACAAGGTCATCGCCATCAGCCAATCCTTCAACATCAGCGCCCAGATCGTTGGCCATATCGAGGAAGGCCCCAAGAGCCTGACAATCAACAGCGAATTCGGCACATTTGAATATTAACAACAACGGATTAAACGGATTAAACGGATGATAATCCATAGCAGAATTTATCCGTGAAATCCGTTAAATCCGTTGTAAAATAAATAGTGTATGGATAATAACAGTATATTACAGAAATTAGACGGTCTGGAGGCTCGCTTCGAGGAGGTGTCGACGCTGATTACCGACCCCGATGTGATTGCCGATCAGAACCGGTTTGTGAAATTAACCAAAGAATATAAGGATCTGGGCGACATTATGGACGCCCGCAAGCGCTATATTGCCTGTCTGAACGGCATCAAGGAGGCAAAGGATATCCTCGCCAACGAGACCGATCCGGAGATGAAGGAGATGGCTCGCGAGGAGCTCGCCATGAACGAGGAGCTTCAGCCCAAACTGGAGGAGGAAATCAAGATTGCCCTCATCCCGAAGGATCCCGAGGATGCCAAGAACGTACAGATGGAGATCCGTGCCGGAACGGGTGGCGACGAGGCCTGCCTCTTTGCCGGCGACCTGTTCAAGATGTACAAGAGTTACTGCGACTCAAAAGGCTGGAATCTTTCTATCACCAGCGTCTCTGAGGGCGCTGTGGGTGGTTATAAGGAAATCGACTTTGCCGTGAGCGGTGCCGATGTCTATGGTACTTTGAAATATGAGTCGGGTGTCCACCGTGTGCAGCGTGTGCCTGCCACCGAGACGCAAGGTCGTATGCATACCTCTGCCGCAACGGTAGCCGTGCTGCCTGAGGCCGACAAGTTCGAGGTGCATGTCAACGAAGGTGAGATCAAATGGGACACTTTCCGCTCGTCGGGAGCCGGTGGTCAGAACGTGAACAAGGTGGAATCGGGTGTTCGTCTGCGCTATATGTGGAAGAACCCGAATACCGGTGAAACCGAGGAAATCCTCATTGAATGTACGGAAACGCGCGACCAGCCCAAGAACAAGGAGCGTGCCCTCTCGCGCCTCTATACCTTTATCTATGATAAGGAGCACCAGAAGTATATGGACGACATTGCCTCGCGCCGTAAGAGTCTGGTGTCGACAGGCGACCGCTCAGCGAAGATCCGCACCTACAACTTCCCCCAGGGCCGTGTGACCGACCATCGCATCGGCTACACTACTCACGACCTGCAGGGCTTCCTCGGGGGCGACATCCAGGCAATGATTGATGCCTTGACCGTCGCAGAGAATGCTGAACGCATGAAAGAAACCGAATTGTAATAATACGCTTCAGTCGCATGAAAGAAAAGCTGAAAGAGTTCTGGTCACCCATGATGGAAGAGACCAATAAATGGCATTTCATCGTTAATATGATTGGCGCTTTGGGATTTATCCCGGCTGAATTCCTGTCAAGAAGGATTGGTGGCGGTGGATTCTGGATTTTTATGCTATTACTGATCATTTGGTGGGCACTTGTTGTCCTAATTTTCCTGACCTATCGTTATCTAAAAAGCAAATAATTATGACTCGCAAAGAACTAATTGAACAGATTAAGCAGAAGGAGAGTTTCCTCTGTGTGGGATTGGACACTGACGCCAAAAAGATGCCGCAGTGCGTTTTCGACCTTCATGACCCCATCTTCGAGTTCAACAAGGCTATTATCGATGCCACAGCCCCCTACTGTGTGGCTTATAAGCCCAATCTGGCTTTCTACGAGGCCTATGGTGTGAAAGGCATGATATCGTTCGAGAATACCATCAAGTATCTTAAGGAGCGCCATCCTCACCACCTGATCATCGCCGATGCCAAACGCGGTGATATCGGCAACACCTCGCAGATGTATGCCCGCACCTTCTTCGAGGAATACGATGTCGACGCCCTCACCGTAGCCCCCTACATGGGCGAGGACTCGGTGACACCCTTCCTCGGTTATGAAGGCAAATGGGTGATTCTGTTGGCGCTGACCTCCAACAAAGGTTCTCACGATTTCCAGCTTATGGCCGATGCCCAGGGCGAACGTTTGTTCGAGAAGGTGCTGAAACAGTCACAGCTGTGGGGAAATACCGGGAATATGATGTATGTAGTCGGTGCCACACAAGGCCAGATGTTCGAGGATATCCGGAAGGTGGTACCCAATCATTTCCTGCTCGTGCCTGGCGTAGGTGCTCAGGGCGGTTCTCTTGAAGAAGTCTGCAAATATGGCATAACAAAGGACTGCGGTCTTCTTGTGAATTCATCACGTGGCATCATCTACGCCAGCAACGACGATCATTATGCAGAGATTGCCGGCAACAAGGCTCGTGAACTGCAACAGCAGATGGCTGAAGAATTGAAGAAGGCTGGTATAATATAAGCGGTGAACAGCGCAAAGATCATCAACGACCCGGTATTCGGTTTTATCAAGATACCACGTGGATTGCTCTATGGCATCGTGGAGCATCCCTTGTTTCAACGCCTGAACCGAATCAATCAACTGGGACTGGCATCGGTGGTCTATCCGGGTGCCCGTCACACAAGATTTCAGCATTCCATCGGTGCTTTTCACCTCATGACCGAGGCTGTGAGGTCGCTTCAGGAGAAAGGAAACTTCATCTTCGACTCCGAGGCAGAAGCCGTCGAAGCCGCTATCCTGATGCATGACATCGGTCATGGTCCTTTCTCACATGTTTTGGAGGATACCCTGATTCATGGCATCTCCCATGAGGATATCTCACTGTTGATGATGGAGAAGATCAACCACGACTTCAACGGGCAGCTCAACCTGGCCATTTCCATCTTTAAAGGCGAGTATGGCAAGAACTTCCTACACCAGTTGATTTCCAGTCAACTCGACATGGACAGGCTTGATTATCTGCGTCGTGATTCCTTCTTCACAGGGGTGACGGAAGGTAATATTGGTTCAGCCCGTATCATCAAGATGCTCAATGTAATAGACGATTCGCTTGTAGTAGAACATAAGGGTATTTATTCACTCGAAAACTACCTCACTACCCGTCGCCTGATGTACTGGCAGGTCTACTTGCATCGCACCTGTGTGGCCTACGAAAAAGTGCTCATCAATATGCTGAATCGTGCTAAGGATCTTATCCGGACGGGACAGCAGGTGTTCGCCTCCCCTGCCCTGCTTTATTTCCTGTCGAATGAGATTGATAAGGTGTGGTTTGACACCCATCCTGAAGCCCTTACAAATTACAGTGAGCTCGACGATTCCGATTTATGGAGTGCCATGAAGGTATGGAAACATCACGACGACAAGATTCTATCTACTCTGGCTACAGATATGCTCGACCGTCATATCTTCAAAGTCGAAGTGACGGAAGAACCTGTCGACAAGACGCATATCGAGACCATCGCCAAGGAGATTTCTGCCCAGATGGAGATCTCAATCGACGATGCCAAGCACTATATGATGAGCCTCAATACCATCTCGAAAGACATGTATAATGTCGATGATGACAGCATCGCAATACTTTACAAAAATGGCGAAATTCGCGATATTTCCGAAGCCTCTGAATTGCTAAATGTTCAATTACTTTCTAAAAAAATAAGAAAATACTACTTTTGTTATCAGCGTTTTGAATAATTTTTGCTATCTTTGCGCGCAAATAGATAATAAACGTGTAAAAGTATGGAATTTACAGCAAAGCAAATAGCCGATATGATCGGCGGACGAGTGGAGGGTAATGAGAATGCTGCCATCAGCAGTTTTGCAAAGATTGAAGAAGGAAAGCCCGGTGCCATCTCGTTCCTGTCGAACCCCAAATACACCCATTATCTTTATGACACTCAGTCGAGCGTGGTGCTCATCAACGAGGATGTTGAATTGGAGAAACCCGTTGCAGCAACGCTGATACGCGTGAAGAACGCCTATGAGAGTGTGGCTAAGTTGCTGCAGCTCTACGAATCCATGAAGCCTCGCAAGACTGGTATCGAACCCCAGGCCTATATCTCGGAGAAAGCCACTATCGGTAAGGACTGCTATATCGGCGCCTTTGCCTATATCGGCGACGGAGCTGTGATTGGCGACGGCACCCAGATCTATCCCCATACGGTCATTGGCGATGGTGTGAAGATTGGTGCAAAATCCACCATCTACCCCAACGTTACCATCTATCAGGGTTGTCAATTGGGAAATAATGTGACAATCCATTCAGGTAGTGTGATTGGTGCCGACGGCTTTGGCTTTGCTCCTAATGCCGAAGGCTATGACAAGATTCCACAGATCGGCATCGTGGTGATTGAGGACGATGTGGAGATTGGTGCCAATACCTGTGTCGACCGTTCGACGATGGGTCAGACCATTATTCATAAGGGTGTGAAGCTCGACAATCTGATCCAGGTGGCCCATAACTGTGAGATTGGTGAAAATACCGTTATGTCGGCTCAGGTCGGTTTGGCCGGCTCTACCAAGATCGGCAGTTGGTGTATGGCTGGTGGTCAGGCAGGCTTTGCAGGTCATATCCATGTAGCTGATAAAACTTTCGTAGGTGCCCAGTGCGGTGTCATCAGCGACACCAAGGGTGATGGCGAGAAACTGATTGGTTCGCCAGCTATGGATACCAAGGTCTTCTTCAAGGCCAAGGCGCTCTACGCCAAGCTGCCCGACATGTACCGCCAGATTGCGGCCCTACAAAGGCAAATCGATGAAATCACAAAAAAATAACATATGAAACAGAAAACATTGAAAGGCAGTTTCTCCTTGTTCGGCAAGGGTCTGCACACAGGTCTGAACCTGACGGTCACGTTTAATCCTGCCCCTGAGAACACAGGCTATAAGATTCAGCGTATCGACCTCGAAGGCGAACCTGTGATCGATGCTATTGCAGAGAATGTGGTCGACACCCAGCGCGGCACCGTACTCGGCAAGGGTGACGCCAAATGTTCTACGGTTGAGCATGGCCTTTCAGCCCTTTATGCCCTCGGCATCGACAACTGTCTGATTCAGGTCAACGGCCCTGAGTTCCCTATTCTCGACGGCTCTGCCATCAAGTATGTGGAGAAGATCCGCGAGGTAGGCATCGAAGAGCAGAATGCCCCGAAGGACTATTATATCATCCGCAAGAAGATTGAAGTGAAGGATGAGAATAGCGGCTCTGTCATCACCATCCTGCCCGATGAGGAGTTTTCTATCACAGCCATGTGTTCCTTCGAATCGAAGTTCATCAGTTCACAATTCGCCACGCTCGACGATGTGAAGAAATATGCCGATGAAATCGCCAGTGCCCGCACCTTCGTGTTCGTGCGCGACATAGAGCCCCTGTTGCAAGCCAATCTCATCAAGGGCGGCGACCTCGACAATGCCATCGTCATCTACGAGCGTCAGACCACACAGGAGCGTCTCGACATGCTGGCAGATATGCTGCACGTGGAGCATCGCGATGCCACCGACCTCGGCTATATCCAGCACAAGCCCCTGCAATGGGATAACGAGTGTACCCGCCATAAATTGCTCGACATTATCGGCGACATGGCCCTCATCGGCAAACCCATTAAGGGTCGTATCATCGCTACCCGTCCCGGACATACCATCAACAACAAGTTTGCCCGTCTGATGCGCAAAGAGATCCGCAAGCATGAGGTGCAGGCACCTTTCTATGATCCCAACGAAGAACCGGTGATGGACGTGAACCGCATCCGAGAGCTCCTGCCCCACCGCTATCCCATGCAGTTGGTCGACAAGGTGACGTCGCTGGGTGCCACCACCATTGTGGGTATCAAAAACATCACTTCCAACGAGCCGTTCTTCCAGGGACATTTCCCGCAGGAGCCTGTTATGCCTGGTGTACTGATGATTGAGGCGATGGCCCAGTGCGGTGGCCTGCTGGTGCTTAATACCTTGGAAGACCCCAGCCAGTGGAGCACCTACTTCATGAAAATCGACGATGTCAAATTCCGCCAGAAGGTTGTGCCAGGCGACACGCTCATCTTTAAAGTCGACCTGTTAGCCCCCGTGCGTCACGGCATTTCATCGATGAAAGGCTATATTTTCGTAGGCGATCATGTGGTAGCAGAAGCCTCTTTCACCGCCCAGATCGTGAAGAACAAATAATCACAAAGTCCCAAACAATGTAATCATAAAGTCCAAACTTCATAGTTTATGAATCAAATCCATCCGTTAGCAGTGGTCGACCCCGAGGCAAAGCTCGGTGACAACAACATCATAGGTCCCTTCTGCGTGATTGACAAGAATGTCGTTATCGGCGACAACAATAAACTGCTGAACAACGTGACCCTTCACTTCGGCACGCGACTCGGCAACAACAACGAGATATTTCCCGGAGCCTCAATCTCTACGAAGCCTCAGGATCTGAAGTTCCAGGGCGAGGAAACCACTTGTGAGATCGGCGACAACAACTCCATCCGCGAGAATGTCACCATCAGTCGCGGTACAGCATCAAAGGGCAAGACCATTGTGGGTAATGGCAACCTGCTGATGGAGAATATGCACATCGGTCACGACTGCGTGATAGGCAACGGCTGCATCATCGGCAACTCTACCAAATTCGCCGGTGAGGTGATTGTCGATGACTGTGCCATCATCTCCGCCACCTGTCTGTTTCACCAGTTTACACATGTGGGCAGCTACATCATGTTCCAAGGTGGCACACGTACCAGTCAGGACATTCCGCCTTTCGTAATTGCCGGTAAGGAGCCTGTACGCTATGCCGGTGTCAACCTTGTAGGCCTGCGCCGCAGAGGTTTTGCCCGCGAGACCATCGAAGCCATCCACGAAGCCTATCGCATCATCTATTCACAAGGTGTGTTGAAGGATGGTATCGCTATGGCCCGTGAGCAGTTCCCCGACATCAAAGAGGTGGAATACATCTGTTCTTTCATCGAAAATTCCAAGCGCGGCGTTATCAGATAGTTTACAGTTTACGGACAAAACCCTCATTGTAATTACAGGACCCACGGCTGTCGGAAAGACGCAGCTCTGCCTCGACATCGCCAGGCATTTCGACATTCCCATCATCAATGCCGATTCCAGGCAAATCTACAAGGAGTTGTCGATAGGTACGGCCAAACCATCTGCTGAGGAACAGCAACAAGTCAAGCACTATTTCGTAGGCACCCTGAGCCTACAGGATTATTACAGTGCATCGCTCTTTGAAAGTCAAGTGATCAGTCTGCTCGGCACACTCTTTCAGCATAGCGACTATGCCCTGATGGCTGGCGGTAGCATGATGTATATCGATGCCGTATGCGATGGAATCGACGATATTCCCACCATTGACGAGGAGACACGCGCCACGATGAAACAGCGCCTTGCAGAGGAAGGCCTGCAGAAACTCTGCGAAGAACTGCAACGGCTGGATCCTGAATACTATGAGATTGTAGACCGTCAGAATCCCAAGCGCGTGGTCCATGCCCTTGAGATCTGCACGATGACGGGCAGGACCTACACCTCGTTCAGGAAAAGGAGTCAGGAGACAGGAGTCAGGAGACAAGAGCGCCCCTTCCGCATTGTGAAGATCGGACTGAATCGCGAGCGCGAGGAACTCTACCGCCGCATCAACGCCCGTGTCGACGAGATGATGCGGAAAGGATTACTCCAAGAAGCCGAGCGCGTCTATCCGCTGAGAGACTTAAATGCCTTGAATACGGTCGGTTACAAAGAGCTGTTCGAGTATTTCAACGGGCGCTGGTCTCTATCAGAAGCCGTAGAACGCATCAAGGGCAACACCCGCCGCTATGCCCGTAAGCAACTCACCTGGTATAAGAAAGACCCGCAGATACGCTGGTTCCACCCCGACCAAAAGAATGAAATTATCGACTATATTATAACACAATCATCATGAAAAAGATCTGGCATTGGATCAC
>JAFZCU010000063.1 GCA_017556145.1 Prevotella sp.
CATTGTTTGCCGAGAATCCAGGTGTTGTCATTGAGGTGAGTGACGAACACAAGCAGGAGTTCAAGGACTTCATGGAGGAGCAGGGCGTCGGCTTTGCCAAGATCGGCTACCCCGTCGAGGACTGCCGCGCCATCGTGGTGAAGGCCAATGATACAGAGACCACCTTCGACATCGACGCCCTCCGCGACACCTGGTATAAGACCTCTTACCTGCTCGATCGCAAGCAGAGCTTCAACGGCAAGGCCAAGGAGCGCTTCGAGAACTATAAGCAACAACCCATCGAGATGCAGTTCCCCAAGGGCTTCACCTGCAAACTCTCACAATACGGCATCTCTGCCGACCGCCGTCTGCCCTCTGGCGTCAAGGCCGCCATCATCCGTGAGAAGGGTACCAACGGTGAGCGCGAGATGGCCTACATGCTCTATCTGGCCGGCTTCGATGTGAAGGATGTGATGATGACCGACCTCATCACGGGCCGCGAGACCCTGGAAGAGGTGAACCTCATCGTGTTCTGCGGTGGCTTCTCCAACTCCGACGTACTTGGTTCTGCCAAGGGATGGGCCGGTGCCTTCCTCTTCAACCCGAAGGCCAAGGAGGCGCTCGACAAGTTCTATGCCCGCGAGGACACCCTCTCGCTGGGTATCTGCAACGGTTGTCAGTTGATGGTAGAGCTCGGTCTTACGGGTGCCAAGGGAGCCAAGATGCTGCACAACGACTCACATAAGTTCGAGAGTGAGTTCATCAGCCTCAGCATCCCGCAGAACAACAGCGTGATGTTCGGTTCGCTCAGCGGCTCGAAGTTAGGTCTTTGGGTGGCTCACGGTGAGGGTAAGTTCCATTTGCCTGAGCCAGAGAGCAGCTACAACGTGATTGCCAAGTACAATTACGCCGGTTATCCCGCCAATCCGAACGGATCCGACTACAACGTGGCAGGTATCTGCTCTGCCGACGGTCGTCATCTCTGTATGATGCCGCACTTGGAGCGTGCTTTCTTCCCCTGGCAGAACGCCTGGTATCCTGCCAACCGCAAGAACGATGAGGTAACCCCATGGATTGAAGCGTTTGTCAACGCCCGCCGCTGGGTGGAAGAAAAGATAAAAGGATAAAAAGGATAAAGCGTGAAGAACATTTATTGGGATTCATTTCGAACCTTCTTTAAGATTGGCATATTCACCATCGGCGGTGGATATGCCATGATTCCGCTGATAGAAGAAGAGGTGGTCAATAAGAAGCAATGGGTGTCGAAAGACGAGATGCTCGACCTGATAGCCATTGCCCAGAGTTGTCCGGGTGTCTTCGCCATCAACATTGCCACCTTCATCGGTTACAGATTAAACAAGGTTCGCGGTGCAGTCTTCACCACCCTCGGCACGGCCCTTCCATCGTTCCTGATTATCCTGGCCATCGCCATCTTCTTCAGCCAGTTTAAGGACAACCCTTACGTGGCCGCCATCTTCCGAGGCATCCGTCCAGCCGTCGTAGCTCTGATTGCCGTACCCACTTTCCGCTTAGGTCAACGGGCGAAACTCAATCGCTACACGATCTGGATCCCCGTTGTCTGCGCCCTCGCCATCTGGGCCCTCGGTGTCTCACCAATCTGGATTATTATAATAGCAGGGCTCGCTGGCTATCTCTACGGAATTTACTCACACAGATCTCACAGATAAAAAAATATGCATACTAAAACCATCGCCAAAGGCGAAATAATCTGTGAGATCCGTGAGATCTGTGTGACATTTATTAAATATTGATCTGTGTATGATATTCATTAGTCTGTTCTATACGTTCTTCATGATCGGGCTCTTCGGCTTTGGCGGGGGCTACGGCATGCTCTCCCTCATCCAGCACGAGACAGTGGAGAGCCACCACTGGCTTTCGACAGCCGAGTTTACCGATATCGTCGCTATCTCACAGATGACACCAGGCCCCATCGGTATCAACTCCGCCACCTACTGCGGCTATACCGCCATCCATAATGCCGGCTATGGACACCTGATGGCAACGCTGGGCTCGGCAGTCGCAACGTTCGCCCTGGTGCTGCCCTCGCTGATACTGATGATACTCATCAGCCGTATGTTCATGAAATACATGAACACCTCATTGGTACAGTCTGTGTTTACCGGTTTGCGACCTGCCGTCGTCGGTCTGCTCGCTGCTGCCACCCTCCTGCTCTGCAACAAGGAAAACTTCTCTACACCGATGGAAAACCCCTGGCAGTTCTGGATTAGCATCGCGCTTTTCCTCGCCACGGCCTTTGGCACCGGCTACCTGAAGATCAACCCCATCCGGATGATCTGCTATGCCGGATTCGCAGGTCTGCTCCTGCTCTGATTTATAAGGTTGGCCAGCCGTCGGATGTCCAACGGATGGAGCGCTGTATCAGGACAGAGGCACCTTCCTGGGCGACACTGTAGCCATGACAGATGAAGATATCCTCACCATCCAGATGGTAGGCGGCGCTATGACCGGCTGCCTCATACGTCTTCTTATCGCCCTCGAGAAAGAGGTTACCACCACCATAACGCATATCCATACCCTTGCTGTCGAGATAAGGGCCATCCACTTTCCTGCTGCGACCCACAGCCACGCGGTAGTTACTCTTGCTACCCTGACAACAGTAATCCCACGATACAAACAGGTAATACCAACCGTCGTGCTTGTAGATAAACGGCGCCTCGATGGCATTGGGGCCAGCATAATCCGATGTCGGATTTTTCGGAGGATTCGGATTAATCGGAAGAGATGCTTTGGCATCCTTACTGCTCAGATTGAACCGGCGGGCGATGGTGCGCGGCTGTTCGCCCTTGGCGATATGCATCGTGGTATCGAGCCTGACCATCTGGATGCCGTCCCAGAACGAGCCCCAAACCAGCCAAGGGTTATCCTGGTCATCGATGACAAAGTTTGGGTCGATGGCATTCCAGTTGTCGCGTTTCTCCTTTGAAGCCACGATGCAGCCCTCATCCTCCCACAGGCCTTGGGCCAGGGAGCGGCTGGAGAGCAGACCGATGGCAGAGCCGTTCTTACCGAAGGTAGAGCAGCTATAGGCGAGCCACCAGCGACCATGCCACTGGATGACATCCGGCGCCCAGACATGGCTACGGAATCCTGGCACGGAATCGTGCGTCCATCCGGGGATGACACTCATCACCGGCTCCGGCTTCACCGTCCACAGCTTGCGGTCTTTCGAAGTCATCTGCTGGATACCCATACCGGTGGCAAAAATGTAGTAAGTCTCATTTTCGAAAGCCATCACAGGGTCATGCACCATCGGTGTCTCTGTTGTGAAAGCCTCGCGGGGAAAGCGATGCCGTTGCCCCTGTGCCATCACGACACAGGCGGCAAGCAACATCAAGGAAAAAACAAGTTTCCTCATATATAATTTAAGTAGTATGTGGTTTGCTGTTTATTTCAGAAGATATTTCTTCCCGTTTTTAATATAGAGGCCTTTTTGGCGAGGTGAGCCGATACGCCTGCCTTGCAGGTCGTAGAGGAGAGAAGGCGTAAGGAGGGAAGGAGAGAAGGCGTCGTCAGTCCCAACATCCTCGATTCCCGTAGTGGGCTCTGTCTGATAGCCCCAGACGGTAGTACCCGTCGTGGCTGCGACAGCCGTAAAGGCAGGGGTTCTTGTGTCGGTAGGTTCCAAGGTCTGTTCCACCATCACACCATGATAGTAAGTGCTGCCTATCTTCAGCGTGATGTAGGAAGTACCTTCTTCAATTTTCCAAGTGCCGGTTGAGGCACCGCTGATGGTGCCGTCGCTCTTGAGTTCAATATCCACTGGCTCGGCAGCAGCCTTCTTCATGTGATCCAGTTTGTAATTGTGGATGAGCAACTTGTACTTACCAGCAATCCGGCTGGTGGCAATCTGCTGCGTTGTGGCGATATCGGCACTTTTCACCTGCTCACCCGTATATTCAAAGGGTGCCACCACCAGCCAGCCGTTCTTGCTTTGGAACACCTGATGCACACGCACCTGATGGCTCTCCCCCCAGTTCTGGAAACGGGTGTGATACACCAGATAGGTGCGCCCGTCGTCAGCAGCAAGGATGGAGTTGTGACCCTGCGAACGTTCGCCGTAATTGCCTTTGGCCTGATTGCCCCACGAGGTATAGGCACCGAAGATATTGACACCCCGGTTGCCGTCGTTCTCATCCGGACCGAAGTTCAGGAGATAGGACTGGAAGATGGCCGTATTGTTGGAGCTCTTGGAGTCCTTATAAGGCCCGTCGGGCTTGTCGGAGCGGAACACACGCATCTGATAGCCGCCATTGTTATAATCGTTGGCCACACCGCCAGCAGCCAGGCCGCCATAGGTGACAAACAGATAGTAGTAGCCACCGATATACTCGATGTAGCTGGCCTCGCCTGAGACGTAGAACCCGCCTGCAATCTTCTTGCCGAAGTACGGATCGATGGTGACACCGTCGCCAGAACCTTTCAGGGCGTAGGTAATGTCATAGTCACGCAAACCCGTTTCCTCATCGAGCTCCAGCATCCAGATGCCACCACTCCATGAGCCATACGACATCCAAAGTTTACCATCCTCGTCATAGAACACGCAGGGATCGATACAGTTCGGATAGCGACGTCCCCAGTTATTGCCAACAGCATAACGGCCAGGCAGCGAAGCCTGCGTACCGATGACAAGTTCCAGATCGGTGTCCTTATAGGCTGTGCCAGTATGGAAACCGCTCATCACCACTGGAGCCTGATAGCGATAGGGGCCGGTGATCTTGTCGGCAGTCAGCAGGATGATGCTCGAATACCAGTTGTCGCCATTGACGCTCAGGTACATACACCATTTCTGCATCTGCTTGTTCCAGATGACATCGGGCGCCCACATGTTACCATCGACGCTGTAACTATTGCTACCGCGTTTCGACCAATTAAATGCATTGAAGTTGAGGTCATATTCCACCCCGCCCTTCTTCACCTTCGTCACCTGCGGAGTAGTGAAAGCAGCACTGTTGGCAGCATTCGTGCTTGAAGCTGTTGCCCAAGGAGCCTGGAACGAGGTCCAGCTCATCAGATCGGTCGTCTTAGCAGCAGCACGATGGGAACCGAAGATGTAATACGTCTGGGACGCTGGTTCCCACACGATGCTCGGGTCATGAACGCTGACACGCTTCAGTGAGTAGGCGCTGCAGAGCAAGAGGTAAGAGGTGAGAGGTAAGAGGTGAGAGATTACTCCTACCAATACATTATTGTATTTTTTAGTATGATACTTATTTGTCTTCATCATTTTTCTTTTTTCTTTTAAAATCACTATTCTCTTATTTCTCACCTCTTACCTCTCGCCACGATTCTATTCAAATACCAAATGACAGCTATCAACCGTGAAGTGGAACCAGAAGTCATTGGCGTCGGTAACAGTGTTCAAGCCGATGTAATCCTGATAGTAGGTAACACCGTCGTTGCCCAACATGACACATCTGACATCAGCTGTACCATTACCGTTATTCGTGACAGAAACCGTCACTAAAGCATCGTCCATGGCTGAGAGCCATGCGCCCCAGTCAGCCTGACCACCACTCGGTGTACACTTCGAGGCTAATTCGCCACCTTCCCAGCCGGTTCCCCAGCCCCAGTTGTCAGCACGCAGGATACCATACTCGAAGGTACCATCCCCATTGGTGAGGCAAACCACGAAGTTGTTCCAGTTGCCACCACCGTTGGTATAGTTCTTGAACCGTGTCGTGTATGTCTGGCCAGCAGGCACCTGAATCTTCTCAGAGTGAGCACCCCACCAGCCAGTAGAGTTATCCTCAGCACCGAGCACATTGTCAAACTCGAGGTGACATGCATCTACTGTGAAGTGGAAGTAGAAGTTATTTGGATCCGTTACGGTATTCAGGCCGATGTAGTCCTGATAGTAGGTGACACCATCGTTGCCCAACATGACACATCTGACATCGCAGGTTCCATTGCCATTATTGGTCACATAGACAGTCACCTTGGCACCATCCATAGCAGCGAGCCATGCAGCCCAGTCAGCCTGACCACCACTCGGTGTACACTTCGAGGCTAATTCGCCACCTTCCCAGCCGGTTCCCCAGCCCCAGTTGTCAGCACGCAGGATACCATACTCGAAGGTACCGTCCTCATTGGTGAGGCAAACCACGAAGTTGTTCCAGTTACCGCCACCATTGGTGTAGTTGGTGAAAGTGCTGACGAAGGTCTCGCCCGGATTCACCTTAATCTTCTCAGAGTGAGCACCCCACCAGCCGGTAGAGTTATCAGTTGCACCGAGAGAAGTGTACATCTTGTCGACAATCTCGAAATTGGCCGTTGCAATGACAGGATCACAACTCTCACCCTTATAGCTCTTATTATAGACAGCCACTAACGTCTTCTGACCAAGCGAATACATGTCGGGAACTGCCTGGAAGGTCAGATCAGTAGCAGAGACGGTCTTTGACACAGCCTGCTCGAACTCAACCGTAGCTGTAACGTTGGCGAAGGCTTCAAGCAGATCCGTACCCTGGAGAACCTTCTTGGGTACACCATTCAGCGTCATCGAAAGAGGCAGTTTATCCTCCTTAGAGGTAAAGCCGCCAATAGGCTCGATGGTACTGCCAATGAAGTCGATATAAGAGCCCTCAGGCACCAGGAACGCACGGATCGTGGTGTTCGACTGGTCATCATTCAGGTTCACCAGTGGCGAGGTCTGCGTATAGGTCTTCGTCACCTTACCGTTTGTCATCGTTACAATCAGGCCACCACCTGTGCGGTCGATGGTTAGCGTCACCTTACCGCCAAGCTGATCGACACCACTATCGGTATCGGTAGCAAACTCCAGCGTACTGGTGGCAAGACTACGGTCGATATAATCGCCCCACTCAGAGTTGCCGCTGGGCTGGAAGTCGTAGCGGATGGCACCATACTCCTTGTTGGAACCACGGTCAGCATCATTGCAGATGATGAGTGCGAAGTTCTTATAGGTGTTCGGAGCATTGGGATTAATATTCAGGTTGAACTGAACAATCCACTTTCCACCCTCTGGAATCTGATAATACTTAGAGAATGCAGCCCACCAACCTGTTGAATAGTCGGTAGCGCCAACAGTATATACGTCCTCTTGCAGACCTTCGATTTCATCTTCACCACCCTGATTCTTTGCCTTTTCAGCAGCGATGGAGTCTGCCTTTGAGGAGATCCAGTCGGGTGAGTCGATGCTGAACAGATCGCCACCCTCACAGGAAGTCATAAAGAGGAAAGAGGAAAGAGGAAGGAGGAAAGAGAATACTCCTGCCAATACCTTATTATATATATTAGTCTTCATAACCTTTATTTTTTACTTTTTTACCTTTTTACTTTTTTACCTTTATCAGAGGTTTACTACGGGATGTACCGTCCAACCCTTGCTGGTGAAATAGTCAGCATTGCTTGAGCTGTTATTGGCTGAGTTTCCAACGAGGTTGGGGTTATCATTCAGCGTACCCTGATAGATGGGGAAGAACTCATGACCCTGGATCCAGGAGTCGTACGAGCTCTTCAGCTCAGAATCGATGCCTACCTCAGCATAGCTGACAGGTTCCTTCACACGGCTACGATCGTTGGTACGGCGGAAGGTGCCATGTTCCTTGATCTGCTGCAGACGGTCGGCACTGTAGAAGAAGCCCCAGCGCAGGAGATCGAAACCACGTCCGAACTCACAACCGAACTCCTTCGGGCGCTCCACATTGGCAATCTGCTCGAAGAGCTTATCCTTAGAGTTGAAATCTGCGAGGTTGAGATTGGCCAGTCCGGCACGGTTACGCACCTGGTTGATCCAGTCAATAGCCTGCTGGGTAGGACCGTTCACCTCGTTCTCACACTCTGCAGCACGCAGCAGCACATCGCTGTAACGCATCATACGGAGGTTGATACCGCAGTGCAGACCTGTCACCACCTTGTCGTAGAGACCGGTGCGCAGGTTGGTGTTCTTGGCAATGGGCAGACCACCATGGTTATTGTTGGTCACCACAGGCGCATCGGCAGTCATAGGCACGGTATAGCACACATTGCCATACTCAAAGCCATCCCACTCTGGTTCGTAGGTACCGATCGTCCAATAGAGACGTGGGTCGAGCGAGCCGCTGGTCGTCTTCTCAGCCTTGAAGAGCTGATAGAGCCAGGGAGAGGCAGAGAGGTCTGCCCATCCACCGAAATCGCCAGGACCATAATTACTCTCGATGGCGTGGCCCTGTGTCGCGTTCGGACTGGTGTTCACCGGTGTCCACTCATCATCGGTTCCCTGTGAACCGTAATCCAGATATTGAACCTCAAACAGGCTCTCATCGTTGTTCTCATAGGCTGCTCCCTCACGGAAGTTATCACCATAGTTGGCCATCAGCTTATAGGTACCATACTGACCGTTGATAATTGCCTTCAGCACGTCGAGTGCCTCAGCGTACTTATGACGCATCATCAATGTACGGGCATAATAACCTGCGGCAGCACCAGAGGTGGCACGACCCTTGGCCCACTCACCGCCTGCAGCACGTGTAGGCAGCAGCGCCATGGCCTCCTTGAAATCCTTCTCCACCTGATCCCAAGCCTCATCATAGGTGCTGTTAGCACCATACAGACCATCGAGGGTGGAATAGGTGGCATAATCGGTAATCAGAATCGGGTTCTGATAATAACCAGTGAGGTTATAGTAAGCCAGACCACGCAGGAACAGCATCTGTCCCTTGATGCGCTTCATCTGTTCGTTGAGGGCACTGTTATCTTCCCCACAACGCGAAAGGGTGTAGTTACAGACATTAATCGTATAATACCAGTCACGCCATGACCACTGACCAATCTCGTCGGTGAAGGGGACATTCAGATCATCGAAAGGCATGTACCATACCTGTGAGGAGTTCCATACCTCATCTCCACGGCATACATCGAGGGTGTAGCCGACACGGGCGTAGGTACCCTCCATACGGATGTGGTTGTAAGCAGCAATCACGTTCTCCTCCAGATCCTCGGCCGTATTGCCGAACGTAGACGTCGTCTGCTGGTTGGGGTTAGACACGTCCAACTTGTCATCGCAAGACGAAAAGAGGAGACAGGAGACAGGAGTCAGGAGACAGTAGATAACTCCTGCTATAACCTTATTATATATATTTGTCTTCATATCTTTCATTTTTTCAATTCTTCAATTTTTCAATTCATTAGAACGTGAAGTTCAGACCAGCCATGAAGCTTCGTGCTGTGGGATACGAGCAGTAGTTATAACCCGGGGTGAACGTACCACCGGCATAGTCCACATTGTAACCCTTATAACCAGTGAGGGTGAAGAGGTTCTGTGCAGAGACATAGACACGCACACCTGATACATAATTGGAGAACCACTTGTTGGGCAGGTTGCAGCCAAGTTCAATATTGGCAATCTTCCAATAGGCGGCGTTCTGGATCTGACGGTCGCAGAACAGATCGTTCCAACCCAGCGTAGCACTGTTAGACAGATAGGTGCGAGGGATATCGCTCACGTATGTCGAGCCGTCCCACTGGTTGGCATTGAGGATATTCACATCCTTGTTGCCGTAGCCATAGCTGGAGTTCAGCGTATTGTAAAGGTAATCGGTCACATGGTAACCAAGGGCACCGAAGGTAGAGATGCTCAGATCGAAGATATTGTACTCCAAATGAGCACTCAGACCGAAGTTCACCTTGGGCAGACCACTGCCGAGAACTGTCTGGTCTTCACCATTGATCTGACCATCGTTATTAACATCGGCATAGTAGCAGTCACCCACATTAGCTCCCTGCTGGTAGGACCATTCGCCTTCAGCAACGATATTTGGCTTATAGTTGGGATTGGCGGCCCGCTTTTCCATCTCGAGTTCGTTATGCCTTAGTCTACCGGCCTCGTTCAACTGGTCGAGCTGGCTCTGTGTGCGGATAATGCCCTGGTAATCCCAGCCATAGAACTTACCGACTTCCTCGCCAACCTCAGTGATATAGGCACCAGAAATGTATTTCTCAGTACCGAAACCAAGCGAAGTCACCTTGTTCTTCAGTGTGCTCAGGTTGGCGCTGATCTCATGTTTCAGAGCATGGTCACGGTTGCGGTAGGTGACCGAGAACTCCAAACCACTATTCTCCAACGAAGCAGCGTTCATGGTCACAGTGGTGTTGGCCACACCGGCACTGGCAGGAACAGGAACATTATAGAGCAGATCCTGAGACTTGTTCTTGTACCACTCAGCAGTAAACTCAATGCGGTTATTGAAGAAGGCCAAGTCGAGACCGATATTCATGGTCTTTCTCTTCTCCCAAGCAAGATTCTCGTTAACGAAGGTTGAAACAGCAGAACCGGTAATAGGCTGATTACCAAAGCTGTAGGTCATGTTATTACGGGCCATGGTAGCATAGATGGCATAATCGCCCACAGAGGCCTCGTTACCAAGCTCACCATAGCTGGCACGGAGCTTGAACATATTAACGATGTCGCGGTCGATGGGGAAGAATTTCTCTTTATCGAAACGCCATCCTAATGAGATGGAGGTAAAGGTATCCCAACGGATATCCTTGGTCAGACGGGAGCTACCGTCACGACGAATGATACCCGAGATGAGGTATTTGCCATCGAAGTCGTAGTTCAGACGAGCCAGGTAAGAAGCCAAAGTATGCTTGTACTCATAACTGTCAGCACTCCAGTCCTTGGCACTCTGCAACTGCAGGAAGTAGGGCTCATACAGGTTGACGCCTGTTCCAGACAACGTATTGGTATTCTCCTGCTCGAAAGTCTGACCGACCACGAGATTTACATGGTGCAGACCGATGGTACCGTCATAGGTCAGTGTATTCTCAATCAGGGCATCGGTGTACTTACGGTGCGCCTTGGTCAGACGCTCATTGCTCTTGTCGAGGTACACACGGTTACTCTGTATCCAAGCTGGAATCCAGGTCTTGTCGTTGCAGGATGTCGTGCTATAGGAAAGGTTGATCTTATAGGTCAACTGATGGTTCTTATTCTTTAAACCAACCATATCAAGCAGGTCGACATCGGCAGAGGCCGTTCCCAAGAAACGGTCGACAATCGTATTTCGTGTGAGCATTTCGTTAATCAACAGGGGGTTCATAGCCGAGATGTCACCATGGATCGTGTCATAGTACACGCCATAGCCATAGGCATCGTAGCGATAACCGCTGGCGCTACCCACCTTGTCATCAAGCACCCATGTGGAACTGTCGTATGCCTTGATGGTCGGCTGCATGTTCAGCACACCGCCCAGCACATTGCCCAGATTGCCATAAAGGCCCTGAACATATTCATTGGCATTCGATACAGCAAGATTATCCTGGTCGGAGTGTGAGTAGACAAGACTGGTGCGGAACTTGATGAACTTAATGTCCATGGTATTGTTCACACGGGCCGTGTAACGCTCAAAATTAGGACCGGCACCCTCAAGGGTTCCTTTCTGATTATAGTAATCAAGACTTATATTATAGGTATTATTAACGCCACCACCACTGAGGTTCACACTGTGGTTCTGACGGATACCTGTCTTAAAGGCTTCGCTAACCCAATCGGTGTCAGTATTATCCATAAAATGGTACTTACCGTCTGCTCCCAGACTGTAACCGCCCGGAACAGGAATACCGGCATTCGCGGCAGCAATACCGAGATACTCGCTGTACTGCTCTGCGTTCGTCAGGTCGTAGACATTCTTTTGAATCTGGTCTACACCAAAGTAGCCTTTATAATCGACTTTCAGGGGTTGTTCTTTTTTACCGTTCTTAGTCGTGATGATCACCACACCGTTAGCGGCACGCGAACCGTAGATCGCACCGGCAGATGCATCCTTCAGTACCTGAATGGTCTCAATGTCGTTCGGAGAGAAGTCACGGATAGAAGTACCCATGGGCACACCGTCGATGACGTACAGAGGCGCCTGGTTTCCGTTCAGCGTACCGATACCACGGATACGGACCAAGGGGTCGGCACCTGGCTGACCGTCTGAGGTGATCTGTACACCAGCCACCTTACCTTCAAGCATCGTGGAGACATTGGAATGTGACACGCGCTTCAGTTCTTCGGCATTCACGATAGATACCGAACCGGTCAGGTCGGCCTTCTTCTGAACACCATAACCCACAACAACCACCTGGTCGAGCATCTGAGAGTCAGACTCCAACTGAATCTGATTAAGGAGGGCGCGACCGTTAACAGCAATCTCACGATCCTTGTAACCTACGTAGCTGACTACGAGTGTTGCATTAGCCGGAACACTCAGCTCGAAATTACCGTCATAATCGGTAATGGCTCCCGACTGAGCGCCTTTCACCTTGACAGTGGCTCCAATCAGGGCCTCACCGTCTTGGTCAACAACCTGACCGCTGACCTTAATGGTCTGTTGGGTTACTGATGCCGTCGCAGGAACAGGGCAGACCGTCAGGCCTCCCAACATGCTCAAAGACAACATCACAGAGAATAAAACTTGTTTTCTCATTGTTAATTGCTTTTAGTTTAGAAATTAATTAGATAGAAATCTGGCCGCAAAATTAATGGTTCACGCTTGGATAAGGGTGGACAAAACAATTTAATAGGTGGACAAAACGACTTATAAACGATTATGCGCGTTTTTTCTACTTCTTGAGGTATATCAATGATTTGCGTCAAGCCTTTCGTCATAGGCGCTCGGACTCTTCCCGTACATCTTCGTAAAGCATCGGGTAAAGTACTTCGGGTCATTGAAGCCTACCGCATAGGCAATCTCGGTAATATTACGATTGCCCGTCTTCGAGGAAAGCAGTTCCCTCGCCATGTTCAGACGGTAATTACGGAGGAACTGTCCAGCTGGCAAACCCACTTCTGTGTTCAGATGCTTGCTGACCACACTGCGGCTCATGCCCAAGGCATCACAGAACTCCTGTACGCCAAAATCGGATTTCGTGTAGTTGGCCTCGACAATCTCCATCACCCGTTCCATAAACGGCCGCGTGTTTTTCATCACTTCTTCCTTGTCGGCCTCAACACTCCTCGTCACGCTCTTCTGATAACGCTCCTGATTGTCGAGGATATTGCTGATGCGCTGCTGGAGCTGCTGGGGATTCCGCGACTCCTCAAGGACTTTCCGGATAGGACGTAACAACTGTTCTGCTTCCCTGCGCTTCAACTCTGCCACCCTGCGGTTATAGACAAACACGATCAGCACCACGAAAAGGATGCCGAGAATCAGACGGAACCACCAACTGTTCCAGAAACGGGGACGTACGACGACATCCACCGAAATCGTGTTATGCTCTGAGGATGACAACGCCGTCTCGTACTTCACCTCAAACGTATAGGTACCGACGGGCAGGGCACTGTATCTCACAGAGTGCTGACCCGGCTTCAACAACGTCCATTCCTTATCAAAACCCCGCATGCGATAGCTGAAGATACCCTCTGACTCATAGCCATAGTTCAACGCTGAGAAATCGATGGAGAACGAACGGTTGGCCTCACTCAGGGTGACAGATTTCACAATCGAGATATCCTCACGCAGATAATCACTGCCGGCCTGCACCTCCTGATTGTCGACCATCAGACGGGTAAAGACGAGGTGGAGCTGATAGGTGGCCTCGGGATTCTCACCCGTGACCTCCACCAAACCCGCCTCACTGCCCAGATAGATGGTACCCGACTCTGCCGATACGGCCGAGTTCCAATAGAACTGCGAACTGATCAGACCGTCGTGCTGTGAGTAGTTGGAGAAAGTCTTCAGACGGGGGTCATAGACCGACAGGCCATTCTGCGTGGTGACCCACAGACGACCATTGCGATCCTCCACCAGACCTTTCACGGCATTGTTCACCAGACCGTCTTCCTGTGTGAGCACCTCAAATTTTTCTTTTCCCTGCTGGTCGACAATGCGCTTATAGAGGCCGTAGCCGTTACTGCCCAACCACAACGTGCCGTCCTTGGCCAGACAGAAAGAGGAGATCTTATCATAGATACGGGAGTCGGGCATATTCAGCCGGTACTTCAGGTTACGATAGGCAAACTGTCCGTTTTTACGCGACTTCAAGTCAACGATGCAGACCCCCTGCATACATCCCATCCAGAGCATGCCTTCGTTATCAATCACAGAACCGATACAGCCACGTATCAGCTGACAGTCCTCAAAAGGCTCTGCCAAGGCCCGCGTCTGGAAGTCGTAGAAGAACACGCCATCGTTGCTGCCAATCCACAGCCCCTGATTCCTGCCATCGTAAGCCAGGGCACCGATATAGTTTGTCAGACGGGCTTGCTCCGAGGGCATCTCTATAGGATGGACCACCCTCGACGTCAAATCCACCACATTCAAGCCCCCACCCCAGGTACCGATCCAGAGCCGGCCGGCCTCATCAGCAGCCAAAGCCGAGACACTGTTATGCGACAAAGGGGTGTTGGCTGTCGTAAAATGCTCGAAGACGGTCAGTCCCTTCGCCTTGCGGTTCAGACCGCCCTCCACCGTACCGACCCAGATGGTGCCGTCGGGTTCCACATACATCGCATTCACGGGATTCGGCGATATCGAACCGGGTGATTCCGTATGGACATAGTTCTGCAGAAGCAGTTGCCGGGGCACCAGCTTGGCGATGCCGCCCGACTCCGTGCCCACCCAGATCAGACCTTTGTCCACCAGCAGACAATGCACGAAGTCGCTTTTCAAGGGCAGGGCACTGGACGTGTTCCACACAGAAAAGCCATCCGTCAGATCATCATACACATTCACCCCTCGGAGCGAACCAACCAACAGGGTATTGTCGGGCATCAGGGCAAGACTGGACAGAAAATCATGTGAAAGGCTTAATTTCCTACTGGGGTCATACTGATAATGGTCTAACCGATGGCCATAGGCATCGAAACGGAAAAGACCATGATTCGTGGTGATCCAGATGAGATTGCCCCGCTTCAGCATGTCGGTGATATACAATCCCTGCAAGGCCCTCAGCTCTGGCGAGATCTCCTCCCGCACCAGCTGACCGTTCTTTTCCACCAACCGATACAGTCCCCCGTCGATGCCGATCCAGGGTTTTCCGTTGCTTTCCACATCGCGGATGCTGATCTCAGGGGTATTGCCCCGATACCGATAGGAACAGATCTGGCAGACTTGTCCCAACGCGTCAAACGTCAACAGATTCACATCCGAATAGGTAATCAGCCAGATACGTCCCAACGCATCGCAATAGGTCTTGGTACTCGACTCTGCCAACAACTGCCGCAGACGCTCAGGAACCGATGACAAAGAGATACCCGACATGGTGGTCAGGTCGATGACGTCGGTTCCCTCGTCGAAAGCCACCCAAAGACGTTTGAAACGGTCTTCTGCGATCGATTTACAGGAATTGCTGTTCAGATTCATCAGGGGTTGCATCATGCCATAGCCGTCATAACGTACCAGGCCGCCGCCATAGGTTGAGATCCACAAAAAGCCGTTGGAATCGACAAAAATGCTGCTGACATTATCGTGGGGCAGGCCGTTTCGCAAGTCCAGATACGACACGTTATACCGTTCTGTCAGCACCATCGCTCCCACCCTGCCGCCAAACAGCAGCAGAAGCACGCAAAGCACCAACGTGCGTATATTACTCCTTCTCTCCTTCACTCCTTCACTCCTTCTCTCCTTCCCTCCTTCTCTCCTCCAAATACCTGGCAAAGATCCTGGCCGCACTCTCCACCTTGGCCGCACAGGGACGTGTCTTGTAGTATTCTGCCGTACGGGCAGAGGCCACATAACTGTTCTGAGCCTTCTGATAGCCTTCCAGACCCAATATCTCCGCACAGATCAGACTGCCGTTTTCCGCCTTCGACTGCGCCAACAGGTCCTGCACAACCTTATAACAGGCTGATTTCCCCTCACGGTCACTGCCTTCGGTCTGCCCGCAATCCAGGCCTACCAGCATGACGATAGCTGAGACGGCGCCACACATCATCCGCAGACGTCCCACACCACCGCCAAAACCGGCGGCAATCCGCTTCGCCATGACATCATCCAACCCGTAAAGGTCGGCAAAGGCAGCCACCACACTCTGACAACAACCATAGCCCGCCATGAAATTATCTACAGCCCTCTGTACTCTCGTTTCCATATCCATCTTTAAACTATAAACTTTAAACTTTAAACTATAATTGCTCTTTTTAGGTTACAAAATTACAAAAAGAAACGGCAACCCCACCGCTAATAGCCTTTTTTTGATGTTAATTATTTCTAATTGGACCTCCTAAGGCTTGGCTGATTCAAATAAATAGCGTAATTTTGTGGTTCAAAACAAGGTTTAGCGTTTAGAGTTATAGTTATAGATAAGTTTAACATTTTATTTTTTATCAATGATTTATTCAAAAGAAGTTGAGAACATGTGTAGCGTTTGCAAAGGCGCTTATCATGGCCCTGCACCTATCCCCGAGGAGGGCAAGTGGGTGGCAGTGAAGGAAATCAAGGAGATCTCTGGTTACACCCACGGTATCGGCTGGTGTGCCCCTCAGCAGGGTGCCTGCAAGCTGAGCCTGAACGTGAAGGACGGTATCATTCAGGAGGCCCTCGTAGAGACCATCGGTTGCACCGGTATGACCCACTCAGCCGCTATGGCTTCTGAGATTCTGCCCGGCAAGACCATCCTCGAGGCACTGAATACCGACCTCGTTTGCGATGCCATCAATACCGCCATGCGCGAGCTCTTCCTGCAGATTGTCTACGGCCGTACACAGAGTGCCTTCTCTGAGGGCGGTCTGCCTATCGGCGCTGGTCTGGAAGACCTCGGTAAGGGTCTCCGTTCACAGACCGGTACACTCTATGGTACCGTTGCCAAGGGTACCCGTTACCTCGAGCTCACTGAGGGTTACATCACCAAGCAGTATCTCGATGCCAACAACGAGGTTTGCGGTTACGAGTATGTACACCTCGGCAAGATGATGGAAGCTATCAAGAATGGCATGGATGCCAACGAGGCTCTGAAGAAGTTCACCGGCTCTTATGGTCGCACAAGCGAGGAGCAGGGTGCAGTGAAAGCAATTGACCCACGTAAAGCATAAAGGAGGATACGACTATGATTAGAAAAGTACAGTTTGAGAGTCAGGAGCGCCGTATCAACCAGGTTCTTGCTGCTCTGAAGGAGAATGGCATCAAC
>JAFZCU010000064.1 GCA_017556145.1 Prevotella sp.
AGGGATCAATGCGCGTCAATATCAATACCTGTTAATCACAAAAGCCGGTGGCATCGGCGGGTACTCCCTTGCCAACGGAATCACTCACAGTGCCCTCAAAAACCGAATCCATATGATGTCACATAAGAAATCGCAGAGCAGTCGTCTGTGGAAGCTGCTCGCACTCGTGCCCATCGTGGGCGTCACACTCGCCCTCAACGCAGAGACAGTTACAGACTACGTCTACAACAATGACGAGCCCCAGAAGCAAGTGCCTGTAAAGAAAGGCAAGAAGGCAAGCACCATCAAGACTGGCAACGGCACTGTTCTACAGGTTGTAGAGCAGGAAAAGACAGTCGCCAAAGAGGTGACCGCCGAAGAAGAGAAAGCACCCGTTAAGGAAACACCCTCTGGCGATGTCTTCGATGTCGTTGAGGTAATGCCCCAGTTCCCGGGCGGCGCCCCAAAACTCTTTGAGTATCTGTCGCAGAACATCAGGTATCCTAAGGAAGCGATGGAAGCCGATAAACAAGGCCGTGTCATCGTGACGTTCGTGGTAGGCAAAGACGGTGCTATCTGCGATGCCCGCGTAGTCAAGTCAGTTGACCCGCAGCTCGACGCCGAGGCCCTCCGCGTCATCAACTCGATGCCCAACTGGACACCTGGCACACAGAGCGGCAAGGCCGTCAATGTGAAATACACCGTGCCCATCACTTTCCGCCTGGATGGTGGCAAGCCCAAAGAAGCGCCTCAGGCCACAGGCTCCTTCACCCCAGTAGAGTTGGATCCATCTGACCCCAAATTCAAGGAAGCCATCAGTCGCTTGCCAGGTGCCAAGATCGATGAGAACGGCAATCTCACCATCAACGGCAAGGCCGTCAAGAAAATCATGGTCGACGGTAAGCCCGTTGAGAATACGGAGTCGGCTGCTTATATCGCTGGTTATACAGCTGCTCAAGGCGGTATTTCTTCTGATCATTTGCCAATGGTTATCGCGGATGGTAAAACGATTGATATCAACAAGATGAAGGAAATCGATCCCAAAACCATCGAGAGCATGACAGTGTTGAAAGACAAAGCCGCCATCAATCAGTATGGTGAAGAAGCCAAAGACGGTGTGATTATCATCACCACAAAGAAATAAATCTCACTTGTTTTGTGATGCATAAAATCTGGTCTATGCTCATCCTCGCCCTGCTGGCAGTCTCGACTGCCCAGGGCGAGGTTCTTTCGAAAAAGAAGTCGAAAACAGAAGAGGTCGCACCCGACACCCTGCAACTGATTATCCAGGCAGGTGACAGCTGTATGCAGCAGTACAACACCCTCGAGGCCCTGAACTTCTACCAGCAGGCCTTCGCGATGAAAGACACGGCGGATGTCCGCATGAAGCTCGCCGACTGCTACTACCAGCGTGCCAACTACCGCCAGACAGCCGACCTGCTGAAGCTGGTTCCTGCAGGCAGCCTCACCCACGAAGCCTTCCGCCAGCTCTGCTATAGCTATCAGAAACAAAGCGACAACGACTCGTTCGTCTATTGGACCACCAACCTGGTAAGCCGCTATCCGATGGACGGTGAGATGGTGGCAGGCCTCATCACCGCCCTCACCCGCGAAGACCAGGCCTGGAAGGGCATCGGCGATGGTGAACAATATTTCAAACGCGACTCCACCAACATCCTCGTCAATCGCGCCCTGGCCGACGCCTACTTCATCGACCGCAAGTTCGACAAGGCTGTTGCCATGTACGAGCGCCTGCTGCAACTGGGCGACTCCACCTTCAACACCCTCTACTCTGCCGCCATGTGCTACACCCGCCTCGATAGTCTCGAGCGCGCCTATAAGTATCTGATTCCCGCTTTCCTCATCAGCGGCATGCAACATCCGGGCTGTGCCTACCGCCTCGGCGTGGTCAGCGTTGATCTCGGCAGCTACACAGAAGGACTGGGCTATCTCGATCTCGCCACCCAACTAATGCTGCCCGACACCATCATCATGAAGGCCATCACGCTCTCACAGGGCGAGGGTTACTATATGACGAAGCAATACAAAAAAGCCATCGAGGCTTGGAAACGTCATTTGGATTACAACCCCACCTCCATCGCCACCTATTACAACATCGTCAACGCCTACTACTATTACCTAAAAGACGATCAGCAGGCCAAGGCCTATCTCGAGCGTTTCCTCCAACTGGCCCGCAAGGAACCCAACCCCAACACCCAACTCACGGAGATGATCAAGAAGGCCGACGAGCTGCTCCGTACAACCAACTTCAAAGATACCAAATCAAAAAAGCGCTAACAGTAGAGAGGCCGATTTCAAACGATGAAATCGGCCTCTCTTATTGATTACAGCTGGCTTTCGCCCTCGATGTATTGCGACATGAGGAGGTGGTCACCATCCCAGACAATGTAGGAGAACTGGGTTATCCAATCACCTAAGATTAACAACCGCGCTTTCTTTGTGAGTTGCAAATCGATTTCGATATGGCGATGACCATAGATGAAATAGTCGACATTGGAGTGGTACTGGATGTATTTCTTCGTAAAGAGTACAAGGTGCTCGCGATTCTCACCCATATATGCCGGTTCTTCGTTGTCGATGCGCTTCAGCCGACTATGCTTGGCCCAGTTCAGGCCGAACCACATGCCCCAACGGGGATGAAGCGCTGAGAAAGCCCACTGACAGGCGCGGTTGTGGAAGATGCTCTTGATGAGCTTGAAGCGCTTGTTGGGATCGCCCAATCCGTCGCCATGCGCCAAGAAGAAGATCTTGCCATAAAGCTCGGTGGTTTCGGGCTTCTTGTGAAGGATGACACCGCACTCCTTTTCCAGATAGCCGTATGCCCAGATGTCGTGGTTGCCTGTGAAGTAATGCACCTCGACACCCATGTCGGTGAGTTCGGAGAGTTTGCCCAAAAAGCGGGTGAAGCCCTTGGGCACCACATATTTGTATTCATACCAGAAGTCGAACATGTCGCCTAAGAGATAGACGGCAGCAGCCTTCTCCTTGATGGAATCGAGGAAACGAACGAGACGGCGCTCCTGCATACGCTGGTGCGGAACAGCCAGTGACCCAAGGTGGGCGTCGGAGAGGAAATAAATGGGCTTCATTACTATGGAAAATTGATAATGGATAATTAGTCGAAGCCGAGCTCAACGCGTGCTTCTTCACTCATCATGCTCTGGTCCCAAGCAGGCTCGAAGACGAGGTTGACATTGGCACCCCTGATGCCATCGACACTCTCCACCTTCGTGCGTACATCTTCTAAAATGAAGTCGGCAGCAGGACAGTTGGGCGCCGTAAAGGTCATATCCAACTCGACTGAAGCATCATCCTGAACATCGATCTTGTAAATCATTCCCAGGTCGTAGATATTGACGGGAATCTCTGGGTCGTAGACAGTTTTCAGTACATCCACAATCCGTTCTTCAATCTGGGTTTTCTCTTCTTGTGTCATTGTCATTTATGTATTTATTGTTTATTCCAATTGACCTGCAAGCGATGGAGCATGGTAGTGCTCTCACCACAAGAGCCTGTATGCTGGATGGCGATACCGCCAAAATTATTCGATTTCATCGGCGCTGAGAGATCAACGACATGGGGCAGCGGACTATCGAAAGGCTTGGGTGTCGTGGTCTCAACATGGGCTGTCAGACGACTCTTATCTGTCTTCAGCGAAATGGTGCAGCCTGTACGATAGCAAGTGGCAGAAACAGGTTCCGTGAGGGCTTTGACCTGTCCGTGATCGTATTCGACAAGGTAGAAATCAACAGCCTTGGCATGCTTGACGGTTCGAATGATGCGGAGACCATAGCCTGTAAGCGTCTTGGTGTCGAACTTCAAGCAGATATCCATATACTGACCAGTGGCCGAGCCGAAGCCCTGACCTGCGGTCTTGGTGGGATCGACGTTTAATATCAGCGACATATCGCCATAACTGCCTCCTGATGGTGTGTACATCAGACGAGCGCCTCGCTGGGCCTGCAAAAGGCCCTTGCCCACTGCGCCATTGAAACCCTCGCCATACGTCCACATTGGTTTCTTGGGATCAAAAGTCCAGGGAAACTCTGCCGTATCAGCGGGCTTGAAGCCATCAGCCTGCCAGGCATCGACCAGTTCTCCGTGACTCGTACCACAAAAGAGGTCGCTGAAATCGGTCACCAACGTATATGCGTCTGTCACATCCTTTGCTGTCACAGGGAGGGATACCACCTCTGTCAATTCGCCTTGAGAACTCCGCTGGTGAGCAGGACGGATGGAAGCCATGATCCTGCGGCCAACATCCCCCGGGCGGAGCTTGTATTGAAACCGAGGACCATCATTGCTATAAGCCAGAACGACTTCCTTATGGCAGTCATCCGTATCGAGTCGGCTCCAAATAATGCGCGACTGGTCGCAGCGCCCCTGCAAGTCAAGGGTGTAATCGAGATAGGCGACACCTTTGTCTATTCTGATGACAGGCGCTTTCAAGAAGGTCGGCGGTGGCAGTTGCGAGGGTTTGATGGTCACCTGACATACCGCTACGCCACCAGCCACGCTATCGCCCACAGTATAAGCCGTAACGGGAAAACTGACAGGTTCTTCAATATCCTCACAGGCGATATTAACGATGACAGAATCGCCTTCTACTTGATTCAAACAGGCCAACTGGTTGTAAGGCGGCTGAATCTGCCATACTACTTTTCTACCGTCGCCATCAGCATGTAACAACACAGGCTTACCACCAACCTGTATTTCGGCCTCATGTTGGCTCAACCACAAGTAAGGTGGTAGGTCAATACGCATGGGAACAGAGTCCATCACAAGCGTGTTCTGCGGCTGGCGGCTGCCAATAAGATAAGGCTTGCCATTGAGCGTGAAGTTCTTCTGATAACAACGCAGCCAAGATTGGGGATAGGCCGTCCAGCCAAGATAGATACTATCCGATGGCGCATGATAGCGACAGTCGATCAGCGTTAGTGGCCCACCCTGCTTGCAGAAATACATCTCGCGGTTATTCCCCTTGACATAAAAATCGCAGTCGACAAACATGGCACCTCGTCCGAAAGTGCTCCAAAAGGGCTTTTGTCCATAAAGGTCAATCTCACAATGACGGTAAACAGCCGTGCCGTTCAGGGCATCGTCGGTACACTCGAAATGACAGTCCTCGTAATAAGAATGATCTGCCCCGTTCAGTGGATTGAGGTTCAAGCGGCTGATGAAACGCACGTTTTTTGCCACCAGATTCTTGCCATGCACATAACCTACATGCGCCTGGGTGATGGCATCGCTGCGCTTTTTACGTGAGAGCTTGGGGTCAAGAGGATAGTCGAGGTCGACATTGCAGTAATTACCCATGGTGAGGTTCTCAACGGTGAGGCTGTCGCACCAGAAATCGAACATCGTGAAATTGCCAACAGCCCCCTGCATCTGACCTCGCTGTGAAGCGAAGACAATATGACTGGCATCGGAAGAAAGACCGATGAAATGGAGATTTTTTGCGCGGATGACCATGCCGAAGGGCTCGCGGCCATTCTGTCCAGTCACCACCTCAGGCGTATCCGGATTGTCCACCCAGTAGACACCTGGGGCAATGTAGAGCGTACAGCTGTCACCAAAATGCGTCGCTGCCTCACGAAAGTCGGAATAAGCAAAAGGATGATGGGCATTTTTATCGAGTCGGGCATCAAGATAGAGATGATGGGCATCGAGTTTTTCAGCAATACTGGACGGCACAGACGTGGATACCTGTGCATTGACACTGAGAATAGTCAGTGCAAACAGATAGCCGATTGCCCTCATTTTACGGTTCCTTGTAGATGACCTTGTTGGCACCACTCGTGATTTTCAAAGCCTCAGGATGCTCCTTGAGGAAAGAGTCGATATGACGCACGCGCTTCTCAGCCAATATCTCATCGACAGCAATCAGGATACCAGTCTCCTCCACATCGCCAAAGCCATAATTGATAGCCGTACCAAACAGTTTCATAGTGGGCGACAGACTCATATAAGCATTCACCAATGGCGGGATATTATAGCCTAGTTTACGGATCTCGCGGTTCAGAATACGGTAGTCGTCCTTGAAATTCTTTTCTGAGAAAATCTTTTCCAGTTCATCAGGATCTTCTTCGATTTTCAGCGGTTTCATCGGGATAATCAGATGCTCCTTGTCATCGAAATGCTTCTTGAGAAAATAGAGAATCATATCACGGCCCTTGCGAATATAGGAGGGATACATAGTCATCTTGCCGAAGAAATACTTCACGTTGGGTTTGATGACAGTCAGTGCACCCAGACCGTCCCAAAGGTTATCCAAGGCAAAGAGACTCTTCGCACCCATACGCGAAGACTGATAAGGAAGTGACACGAACGAACGACCCAGTTCGATGGTATAGGGCATATAATCCTTGAGGAACTTGTCGGAGAAGTGGAACATGTGACTGGTGGCCAGGATGGGCTGACCCTTATCGTCCATCTCCCATGCCGTACCTTCCAGGTAGCGGTAGCCACCGATGATCTCCTCAGCCTCGGGGTTCCAGACAATCAGCTGCTTGTAACAGTTGTCGCAGATATCGAACTCATCGATATCCATCGACTTGCCAGTACCACCGCCTGCCTCGCGAAAAGCTATTTCACGCAGACGTCCGATCTCTTTCATGACATTGGGCGCATTATGGGCTGTCACGACATAGATCTCGTTATGACTCTTGTTAGTCATGCGAAGCTGAAGATCGCGAGTAAGTTCACGCTTCAGTATTTCCTTGGCAATGGGTTGGATAATCTCTTGTTCCATTATGATTGGGGTTTTTAGGGTTCTGGTGATTAGAGGGTGTAGACCTGGTCTTTGACGAACTGCGCCCACTCCACGGGCTTCTTACTCTTGTCGAAGGTCTGCCAGGGAATGGGTTTACCGATTGCAATACGGAAAGTCTTATGCACATTTTTGTACATTTCATCGACTAAAAACAGCATCGCCAAGTTGAACGGCAGGCACCTGTCAGAGAAATTTGCCAGACGATAGAAGAAATTGGAGTTCTGTCCGCCGAAATGGATGGGAACGACGTCACGCTGGTATTGCACGCTCTTGGAAACAAACGTCTTTGTCCAGGGGATATCGCAGATTTCTCCTTTTTGCTTACGGGAGCAGAGACCAGCAGGGAACATCAGCATATGGTTGTCGCTCTGAAAACCTGCCTCTACCATCGCAGGGAAGTTACGACTCTGACTGCCAGTCTTGTTGATGGGAATACAGACGGGCGCCAGACCTGGCAGGTTCATCAACAAGTCGTTGACCAGATAACGGAAACGGCCGTCGTAATGGCGTCCGATAATGGCACCGAGGGCCACACCGTCCTCACCGCCCAGAGGGTGATTGCTCACAAAGGTATAGAGCCGGCCATCGTGAGGATCGGGAAGATTCTCCTTCCCCTTAATCTCCAAGGTCATGTCGAGATAACGCACACATTCCTCCAGCCACTCCACGCCCACCTTATCGCGGCTCTCCCATAGAAAAGCGTTGACCTGGTCTTCGTGCGCCACGCGCTTGAGCCAATTTACAAGGAATGCAGGCACGAACTTAGCCTTTGTGCCCAACTTACCTTTCAGGATCTTATCGATGTCAATCGTTTTCTCCATTTTGGTTGTTTTCTCTCATTTCCTCTAACAAGGTGCAAAAATAGCACAATTCTTTCAAAAATGAGCAAAAAAGGGAAAAAAACTTTCTTTTAAAATGCATTTAACTCTATTTTGCTATTTCTGAGCTATCGAATTTTATAAAAGAAAGTTAAATTTAAAAAAAAGTGGGGAGTTTTGGAGGAAAGTGGGGGAAATTTGTATAATTTTGTACCCACAACTCTATTAATAAGATGAACGTATGCGTTTTTTAGGTAACATAGAAGCCAAGACGGACGTAAAAGGAAGAGTTTTCCTGCCCTCTGTTTTCCGCAAGGTGCTCCAGGCATCAGGCGAGGAACTGCTGGTTTTGCGGAAAGACATCTACCAAAAGTGCCTTGTGCTCTACCCTGAAAGCGTATGGAACGAGAAAGTGGACCAGCTGAAGGCGCAGCTCAAGCCATGGAAACCATCACACCAGCAGATGCTCCGCCAGTTCATCTCGGAGGCGGAAGCCATCTCGCTCGACGGCAATGGTCGCTTCCTCATCTCCAAACGACTGCAAAAGGCAGCAGAGATAGGCCAAGACGTTCAGTTTATCGGGATGGACAACACGATAGAAATCTGGTCACCACAATATCTGAAACAGATCCTCAAGAGTGATGAGGACTTCGGAAAAGAATTTGAAGATATCATGAATACCGACGACGCCGTATGTTAAATGCTTCTTCGACATATCACATTCCAGTACTCCTCAGGGAGAGCGTCGACGGGCTTGAAATCAAGCCCGACGGTGTTTATATAGATGTAACATTCGGCGGTGGCGGACATAGCAGGGAGATACTCAGCCGCTTGGGGAAGAAAGGCCGTCTCTATAGCTTTGACCAGGATGCGGATGCGGAGAAAAATATCGTCGACGATGACAGATTCACCTTCGTAAAGAGCAACTTCAGATATATCAAAAACTGGATGCGCTACTATGATGTGGAGAAGATTGACGGTCTGCTGGCCGACCTCGGTGTCTCAAGCCATCACCTGGATGACGAAAGCCGTGGTTTCTCTTTCCGCTTCGATGCGCCACTTGACATGCGCATGAACAAACAGGCTGGCAAGACCGCTGCTGACATCGTAAACGACTATGACGAGGAGCAGTTGGCAGACATCTTCTATCTCTATGGGGAGTTGAAGAATGCGAGAAAACTCGCTGCCGTCATAGTCAAAGCCAGACAGGCGCAGCGAATCGCCACCACGGGCAATCTGCTGCAAGTGACGGAAAAACTGTTTCCCAGGGAGCGGGAGAAGAAAGAGATGGCCAAGCTGTTTCAAGCCCTGCGCATTGAAGTGAACCATGAGATGGAAGCCCTCAAGGAGATGTTGAACGGCAGCAAGGACCTGCTTTGCGAAGGCGGACGGTTGAGCGTCATCACCTATCACTCGCTGGAAGACCGTCTGGTAAAGAACATGATGAAGGCCGGCAATACAGAGGGGAAGATCCAACAGGATTTCTTCGGACATACAGAGGCTCCTTTCAAGCCTGTTGGCAAGGTGATTGTGCCTGACACTGACGAGCAGGAGCGTAACCCCCGCAGCAGAAGTGCGAAACTGAGAATTGCGGAAAGAAATAAGAGGTAAGAGAGATGAGTAAGACTGACGATATTGAACTGGAGATACAGGACGTAGTGGAAGAAGAGAAGGCTTCGACCAACGAAGAGGTGGACAGCATCAAGGAGCAGACGAAGAAGACGCTGCAGAAGATCAAGGAAAACGCCAAGGAGGAAGACCCCAAGTTCTCGTCGACCATGACCTTGCGCACTATCCTCGGCGGCGACTTCCTGACGGCCCAGATGGTACGCCACCACATCGGCATTATCGTGCTGATTGTGGTATTCGCCATCGTCTACGTCGCCTTCAGATACCAATGCCAGCAGGACATGATCGCCATCGACAAGATGGAAAAGGAACTGCTGGACGCCAAGTACAAGGCCCTTTCGAGCAACAGCACGCTGACGGAGAAATGTCGCGAGAGTCATGTGCTCGATGCCCTCAAGAACAACAAGGACAGCGTGCTGCACGTCTCTGACCAGCCTCCATATATAATAAATGTACCTGAGTAGTGTTTAGAGTTTAAAGTTTGTAGTTAATAGATGAGTAGGTTTAACAACAAAGAGGTGATGCCCCGCTACTTCGCCATCGCAGTAGTGTTTACATTAGTCGGATTTGCCATTGTAGGTAAGGCCATGTATATCATGACCGCCAAGAAAGACTATTGGACACAAGTAGCCTCACGACTGAAACGCGACTCGGTCAGCGTAAAACCCACTCGAGGTAATATCCTCAGCTGCGACGGACAATTGATGGCCAGCAGCATACCTGAATACAAGGTATATATGGATTTCCAGGCAGGATCCAGCGACACAGCTTGGTGTCATAAAAAAGACTCGTTGTGGGCAGAGAAACTCGACAGTCTGTGCGAGGGCCTTCACGAAATTTTCCCTGGACGCTCAGCAGCAGAATTCAAGGCCAACCTGATGGCTGGCTACAACAAGGTGGTCATGCGCAAGATCGACGGCAAGGAGGTAAGAACCATAGGAGCCCTACACTGGCCCATCTGGCCGAAACGCATCGACTACAACACCTTCTGCGAAGTGAAGCGACTACCTTTCCTCTCCTTGCCTAAATACAAGGGTGGCTTCCACTGGGAGGAATATAATTCCCGTCGCCGTCCATTTGGTTCATTGGCCCAGCGTACCGTTGGTGACATGTTCGGTGCCAAGGATAGCGCCAAATACGGTCTGGAACTATCGTACGACTCCATCCTGCGAGGAACCAATGGTCTGATGCACCGTCGTAAGGTACTCAGCAAATACCTCGATATCCCTGTGCTCTCACCCATTGACGGTGCAGACATCGTGACGACAATCGATGTAGGCATGCAGGATCTGGCCGAGCGCGCCCTTGTCGACGAGCTGAAACTCATCAATGGTGAGATGGGTGTGGCTATCCTGATGGAGGTAAAGACAGGTGACGTGAAGGCCATCGTGAATATGCAACGCGCCGAAGACGGCGAATACTATGAGATGGTGAACAATGCCATCAGCCACCGCTGCGAGCCTGGTTCCGTATTCAAAACGGCCTCGTTCCTCGTGGCCCTCGACGATGGCGTGATCGATACCACCATGACCATCAACACCGGCTGTGGTGTGATGGAGATGCACGGCCGAGCCATGAAAGACCACAACTGGCGTCGCGGTGGCTATGGTACTATCAGTGTGCCACGCGCCCTCGAAGTAAGCTCGAACATCGGCGTCAGCTGGATTATCGACAAGTACTATGGTTCAAATCCCAAGAAATATGTGGAGGGGCTCTACCGTGTGGGTATCCACGAAGACCTGAAGTTGCCGTTGGTAGGCTATCACCCGCCCTATATCCGTATGCCAGACACCAAGACAACAGACCGTGCTAAATATTGGAGTAAGACCACATTGCCCTGGATGAGTATCGGCTACGAGACACAGATTGCGCCCATCAATACCGTTGCTTTCTACAATGCCATCGCCAACGACGGTAAGTTGATGCAACCCCGTTTTGTGAAGCAACTGGTAAAAGACGGACAGGTGATCAAGGAATTCGAACCCGTGGTGCTGAAAGAACAGATTGCCAAACCGAAGACCATCAAGCTAATGCAGACCATTCTGGAGCATGTCGTCAGCCAGGGCCTCGGCAAAAAGGCTGGTTCAAAGTCCTTCAAGGTGGCTGGCAAGACAGGTACCGCCCAAATTGCCGACCAATATGGCAGTTATCATTCGGGCATTACCCGATACTGGTTGTCGTTCGCAGGTTTCTTCCCTGCCGATGAACCCCGCTATACCTGCATCGTCTGTATAAAAAAATCTGGTCTTCCTGCATCAGGCGGTGGTATGTCGGGTGTTGTGTTCCACCATATTGCAGAGGGTGTGATGGCGCAGAACCTGAAGTTGAGCGTGGCTGACGCCCGCGACTCATCCTCTGTTTTTAAGCCCGCCGTCAAGCAGGGCAACAGTGCTGCTGCCGATTATGTACTGACCGACCTCAACATCAAGGAGAAACCCCAACTCCAGCAAGAGAAAATGTCAGGCCATACCGTCCCCAATGTCACGGGAATGGGTGCCAGGGATGCTGTCTATGCGTTGGAGAAACGAGGTATCAAGGCCATCATCAGGGGACGTGGAAAGGTCAAGTCACAAAGTCTTTATGCTGGAACAGACGTAAAACAGGGCATGAAGTGTGAACTCTATTTAGAATAGTGTATAGTGAATAATGAATAGTGATATGAAACTGATTGAACTGCTCAAAAATGTAGAAGTCCTCAATACGCTTGGTGATACAGGCGTAGAGATTACGGGCGTAAACATTGACTCCCGCCGTATTGAGGCAGGACATCTCTTCGTAGCCATCCCAGGCACACAGACTGATGGTCATAAGTTTATCCCCAAGGCCATCGAACTGGGAGCAGCAGCCATTCTCTGCGAGCAGATGCCTGAAGAACACGTTGATGGCGTTACCTATGTGGTGGTGGAATCCACGGAGAATGTTGTCGGCATCGTCGCCACGCACTTCTTCGGCGATCCCTCCAGAAAGTTGAAACTAGTGGGTGTAACCGGTACGAATGGTAAGACCACCATCGCCACCTTATTATATAATATGTTCCGTAAGTTCGGTCACAAGTGCGGTCTGCTGTCCACCGTCTGCAACTATATCGAAGGGGAGGCCATTCCGACAGACCATACTACCCCCGATCCCATTGAACTGAACCGTTTGCTGGCACAGATGGTGGATGCCGGCTGCGACTATGCCTTCATGGAATGTTCGAGTCATGCCATCGCCCAGAAACGAATCGGTGGATTAAAGTTTGCTGGAGGGCTCTTTACGAACCTGACACGTGATCACCTGGACTACCATAAGACAGTCGAGAACTATCGTGATGCAAAGAAAGCGTTTTTCGATGGTCTTGACAATGACGCCTTTGCCATCACCAATGCCGACGATAAGAACGGACAGTATATGGTACAGAACACCAAAGCCCAGGTGAAGACCTATTCCATCAGGAGCATGGCCGATTTCAAGGCCAAAATCATTGAGTGCCACTTCGAAGGTATGTATCTCGACATCAATGGCAAAGAAGTAGGCGTACAGTTCATTGGAAAATTCAATGTCAGCAACCTGTTGGCAGTCTATGGTGCTGCCATCATGTTGGGCAAGAAGCCTGAGGACATCCTCATCATCCTCAGCACCCTGAAGAGTGTCAGTGGCCGTCTGGAACCCATCCATTCGCCAGAGGGTTATACAGCCATCGTCGACTATGCCCACACGCCGGATGCTTTGGAGAATGTACTGAATACCATCAATGAGGTGCTCAATGGCAAAGGTAAGGTCATCACCGTCTGTGGTGCAGGTGGCAACCGTGACAAAGGCAAGCGACCCATCATGGCACAGACGGCTGTCAAACTCAGCGACAAGGTGATTATCACCAGCGACAACCCCCGTTTCGAGGAACCGCAGGATATCATAAACGACATGTTGGCAGGCCTTGACAACAAACAGATGAAAAAGGTGGTGAGCATCGTCGACAGAAAAGAAGCCATCCGCACCGCCTGTATGATGGCAGAAAAAGGTGATGTGATCCTCATTGCAGGCAAGGGCCATGAAGATTATCAGGAAATCAAAGGCGTGAAGCATCATTTCGATGACAAGGAGGTGGTCCGCGAAATCTTTCAGGCGTAGCTTAATTGTCAAATTCTAAATTGTCAAATAGAAAATTCAATATATGCTATACTACATTTTCAGATTCTTAGAGCAGTATGATATTCCAGGCGCACACCTGTGGAGCTACATCTCCTTCCGTGCCCTGCTGACGCTCATCTTCGCCTTGCTGATCTCAGCCTGGTTTGGCGAGAGGTTCATCAAATGGATGAAACGCAGGAAGATTTTTGAAACGGAACGCGATCCGAGTATCGATCCCTTTGGTGTGGAGAAGAAAGGTGTTCCTACGATGGGCGGCATCATCATCATTGTCAGTATCCTCGTCCCCGTCATCCTGCTGTGTCGTATCCGAAATATCTATATCATCCTGATGATTATCACGACCCTCTGGCTGGGTTTCCTCGGATTCATGGATGACTATATCAAGATCTTCAAGCGCAACAAAGAAGGTCTGAAAGGAAAATACAAAATCGTAGGTCAGATCAGCATCGGCTTCATCGTCGGACTGACGCTCTGGCTCAGTCCAGATGCCGTAGTACGTGAGAATGTCCAAGTGAAACAACAGAATCAGGAAATCGTGGTGAAGCACAATAAAGATGCGGTGAAGTCGCTGAAAACCACTATCCCCTTCGTGAAGAACCACAACCTGAACTACTCCGAGGTGTTAGGTTTCTTGGGCAAATACAAGGTAGCTGCCGGCTGGGTGATTTTCGTACTGATGACCATCCTCGTAGTGACAGCCGTCAGCAACGGTGCTAATCTGAACGATGGCATGGATGGCATGTGCGCAGGCAATTCCGCTGTCATCGGCACTGCGTTAGGGGTGCTGGCCTATGTATCAGGTCATATCGGCTTTGCGTCGTATTTCGACATCATGTATATTCCTCAAAGCGAAGAATTAGTGGTGTTCCTCTGTGCCTTCGTCGGAGCAATGGTAGGTTTCCTCTGGTATAATGCCTTCCCTGCCCAGGTGTTTATGGGCGATACGGGCTCATTGACTATCGGTGGTATCATCGGCGTCTGTGCCGTCATTATCCACAAAGAGCTTCTGTTGCCTATTCTCTGTGGTATTTTCTTCGTCGAAAGCCTCAGCGTGATTATCCAGACGCAATGGTTCAAGATCCAGAAGCGCAAAGGCAAGCGCATACGTGTGTTCAGGGCTACGCCTATCCACGATAACTTCCGCAAACTCGACTCGCAACTCGATGCTACCAGTACCTATATTTTCAAGGGATGGCCACATCGTCCATTCCACGAGTCGAAGATTACCATCCGTTTCTGGATTACCACCATTATCCTGGCAGCACTGACCATTATTACATTGAAGATGAGATAGGAAAAAGGAGTTAAAGGAATTAAAAAGTTAGAGAAGTTAGATGAATAAGAGAATCGTAATATTAGGAGCAGGCGAGAGCGGTGCAGGTGCCGCCGTCCTGGCAAAGAAAGAGGGATTCGACGTGTTTGTATCAGACATGTCGAAGATTGCCGACAAATACAAGAAGATGCTCGACGATCGTCATATCGAATGGGAGGAAGGGCAGCACACAGAGGCCAAGATTCTCAATGCCGATGAGATTATCAAAAGTCCAGGCATTCCCGATACGGCCCCGATGATTGTGAAGATCAAGGAGAAAGGCATCCACATCATCAGTGAAATCGAGTTTGCAGGACGCTACACGAACGCCAAGATGATCTGCATCACAGGCTCCAATGGCAAGACCACAACCACCTCGCTCATCTACCATATCTTCAAGCAGGCAGGCTACGATGCAGGACTGGCAGGTAACATCGGCAATTCACTCGCCCTTCAAGTGGCTGAGGACCCGCATGAATATTACATCATCGAACTCAGCAGTTTCCAACTCGACAATATGTACGATTTCCGTGCCAATATCGCCATCCTTCTGAACATCACGCCCGACCATCTTGACCGTTACGACTTCAAGATGCAGAACTACGTGGATTCGAAAATGCGTATCATCCAAAACCAGACGCCCAAAGATGCTTTCATCTATTGGGCCGACGACCCTATCATCAAGCGGGAACTGGAGAAATACGACATCAAGGCTATCCAGTATCCGTTTGCAGAGCTGAAGGAGAAGGGCGTGATTGGTTATATTGAAAAAGGGCAGTATAAAATTGAGAAGCCTGAACCCTTCAACATGGAACAGGAGAGCCTCAGTCTGACAGGCAAGCACAATATCTACAACTCCTTAGCTGCAGGTATTGCTACTGACATTGCAGGTATCAAGAAAGAGGAAATCCGCAAAAGCCTGAGCGATTTCCCCGGTGTGGAGCACCGTTTGGAGAAAGTCTGCGTGGTGCGTGGGGTACAGTATATCAACGACTCTAAGGCCACGAATGTCGATGCCTGCTGGTATGCACTGGAGTCGATGAAGACGAAGGTCATCCTCATTATTGGCGGAAAGGACAAGGGCAATGACTACGAGCCCATCAAGCCCTTAGTAAAGGAGAAGTGCTCTGGAATCGTGTACTTAGGTGCCGACAACCAGAAGTTGCACGACAACTTCGACAATATGGGCATTCCCGTTCGCGACACCCATTCGATGAAAGAGTGCATGCAGGCTTGCTACGAGATGGCTCAGCCTGGTGAAACCGTACTTTTAAGTCCCTGCTGCGCCTCCTTCGACCTGTTCAAGAACATGGAGGATCGTGGGGAACAATTCAAGGAATTAGCAAGAAACCTCTGATATGAACATCAAATTTGGAAATCTCTTCAAGGGCGACAAGGTCATCTGGATGGTACTTCTCTTCCTGTGCCTAATTAGTGTGGTGGAGGTCTTTTCGGCTTCAAGCACACTGACCTATAAGAGCCAAGACTATCTGGGTCCCATCATCGGTCATTCCTGGAAGATGCTCATGGGTGTCGGCATGGCGATTGTCATTCTGAACATTCCATGCCGTTATTTCAAGTTGATGACACCTGCTCTGCTCCTGATTTCCGTGATTATGTTGATTTGGGTACTTTTCTTCGGAGAGAAGACCAACGATGCCGGACGATGGATCAGTCTGTTGGGACTGAAGTTCCAGCCGTCAGAGATTGCAAAGGGAACATTGGTTCTCGTAACGGCCCAGATCCTCAGTGCCATGCAACGGGAGAACGGAGCCGATAAGCGGGCCTTTAAATACATCCTCATCGTGGTCGTACCCTTCTGTCTGCTGATAGGTGTAGAGAATCTGTCGACAGCAGCCCTGATTTTTGCTGTTATTTTCCTGATGATGTTCGTCGGAAGAGTTCCTATGGCACAATTAGGAAAATTGGCAGCTGCTGGAGTGGTTGTTGTCGTGTTATTCATAGGTTCGATCTATATGCTTGGCAGCCTGGATCAGGAGGAAAGCAGCGAGACACAGACAGAGGCGATTGTCAATGGCGAGGTGAAGAAAGACACGAAGAAAAGCACCTCTTTCCTGCACCGCTTTGGCACGTGGAAGAACCGTATAGACAAGAAACTGAATTCCAAACATATGGCCCCTGCCGATTACGACCTTGACAAGGATGCTCAGGTGGCACACGCCAACATCGCCATCGTCGGTAGTAATATCATCGGCAAAGGTCCGGGAAAATCCGTCGAACGTGATTTCCTGCCCCAGGCCTTCAGCGATTTCATCTATGTGATCATCATCGAGGAGTTGGGCATCCTCGGCGCTGCATTCGTGGCGTTCCTCTATATTGTCCTGCTTTACCGTGCTGCCCGCATTGCCAGCCGTTGCGAGAACAACTTCCCTGCCTTCCTTGTCATGGGCTTGGCACTGATGCTCGTGGTGCAGGCAACGTTCAATATGCTGGTGGCTGTAGGTATTGCACCTGTTACAGGACAACCCCTTCCGCTCATCTCCCGAGGCGGTACATCGACCATCATCAACTGTGCCTACATCGGAGCTATGTTAAGTGTAAGCCGTTCAGCGAAAAAAAGAGGGGAAAAGTTGGCGCTAAAAGAAATTTAATTTGTAATTTTGCACCCCATAATAACATCAATATGGAAAAGGAGTTAAGAGTCATTATCAGTGGAGGCGGCACTGGCGGACATATCTTCCCCGCAATATCCATTGCCAACGCCATCAAGGCCATGCGTCCGGATGCCAAGATCCTATTTGTCGGCGCCTTGGGACGTATGGAGATGCAGCGTGTTCCAGCTGCTGGCTATGAGATTGTAGGACTTCCTATCTGCGGTTTCGATCGTAAGAACCTGCTGAAGAATGTCAAGGTGCTCTACAAGATATGGAAAAGTCAGCGCATGGCCCGAAAAATCATCAAGGACTTCCGTCCCCAGGTGGCTGTAGGCGTAGGTGGCTATGCCAGTGGTCCGACGCTCAACAAGGCAGCAGCCATGGGTATCCCCTGCCTTATTCAGGAACAGAACTCCTATGCGGGTGTGACAAACAAACTATTGGCCAAGAAGGCCGAGAAAATCTGTGTGGCCTACGAGGGTATGGAACGGTTCTTCCCTGCAGAGAAAATCATCCTCACGGGCAATCCTGTGCGTCAGGCACTCCTCGATACGACCATTTCTCGGGAAGATGCCATCCGCAGTTTCGGACTCAATCCCGAGAAAAAGACCATCCTGTTCGTTGGCGGCAGCCTTGGGGCCCGTACCATCAACGAGAGCGTGCTCCGACACCTCGACCTCATCAAGGAGAGCGGTCTGCAGTTTATCTGGCAGACAGGTAAATATTACAGTGCAGAGATTGCTGAAAGGCTAAGGGAAGGCGAGCTTTGCTCGGGAATAAGGCTTAAAGGACAAGATCTTCCCAATCTGAAAGTTACAGACTTCATCACTGATATGGGATCCGCCTACCGTGCCGCTGATCTGGTCATCAGTCGCGCTGGCGCCAGCAGTATCTCTGAATTCTGTCTGATTGGCAAACCTGTCATCCTGGTACCCAGTCCCAATGTGGCCGAAGACCATCAGACCAAGAATGCCCTGGCCCTCTCAACACGTGATGCAGCTATCCACATCAAGGATGCCGATGCACCAAACATCCTGCTTCAGACCGCTATTGAGACGGTTAATGATGACGCCAAACTGAAATCGCTGAGCGAGAATGTGCTCAAGTTGGCACTACCCGACTCTGCCAATATCATTGCCAAAGAAGTGATTAATTTAGCAAAATGAATATAAAAGATATAAAAGCAGTTTATTTTATCGGAGCCGGTGGCATCGGCATGAGTGCCATCGCTCGCTACTTCCTCAAGAGAGGCCTTGTGGTAGGCGGCTATGACAAGACACCCTCCGATCTCACTCGCAGACTTGAGAAGGAAGGCATGCTCATCCATTATGAGGAGAACATCGACGAGATCCCCCATGCCTGCAAGAAAAAAGAGTCGTGTCTTATCGTCTACACACCAGCCATCCCTACCGATCATCAGGAGCTCCAATATTTCAGGGCCAACGGCTTTGAGATTCAGAAGCGCGCCCAGGTGCTAGGCACTTTGACACAAGCTCATAAGGGGCTCTGCGTGGCAGGAACCCACGGTAAGACTACCTCGTCGACCATGTGCGCACATATCATGCACCAGAGCCATCTCAATTGTAATGCCTTCCTCGGAGGCATCTCCAAGAACTATGGCACCAACTATATCCTCTCCGACTCTGATTACGTGGTCATCGAGGCCGATGAGTTCGACCGTTCGTTCCATTGGCTCCACCCCTGGATGAGTGTCATCACCTCTACCGACCCTGACCATCTCGACATCTATGGTACCAAAGAGGCTTATTTGGAGAGTTTCCGCCATTACACAGAACTGATCCAGCCAGGCGGTGCCCTGATCATTCATCGTGACCTTGAGATGAAGGAGAACCTGCAAAATGGTGTTAGACGTTATGATTATAGCCTCAACGAAGGCGATTTCCATGCAGAGAATATCCGCATTGGAAACGGAGAGATTCTCTTCGACTTCATCTCGCCCATCGAGAATATCACTAACGTCAAACTCGGACAACCGATCCCCATCAATATCGAGAACGGCATTGCTGCCATGGCAATGGCCCAGCTCAATGGCTGTACCAAAGAGGAACTGAAATACGGCATGCAGACCTTCGGAGGCGTGGACCGTCGTTTCGACTTTAAGATCAAGACTGACAAACTGGTCTTCCTAAGTGACTATGCCCATCACCCCAAAGAGATCTACCAGAGCGCCAAGAGTATTCGTGAACTCTATCAGGACAAGCATATTACAGCTATTTTCCAGCCGCACCTCTATACCCGCACCCGCGACTTCTACAAGGATTTCGCCGATGCCTTAAGCCTGCTCGACGAGGTGATACTGACGGAGATCTATCCTGCCCGTGAGGAGCCCATCGAGGGCGTCACCTCACAACTTATCTATGACAACCTGGGCGAAGGCGTCAAGAAGAAAATGATTCTGAAAGACGAGGTGCTCAACTACGTGAAGACCCATAACTTCGAAGTACTCATCGTGCTGGGAGCAGGTGACTTGGACAACCTGGTGCCCCAAATTACAAAGCTATTGAATAGCAAAATCGCATCATAATGACAATCAACTGGAAGAAGACATTCATCGCCCTTATCGACATCGTGATAGCAGTCTATCTGGTGTTGGCCGTCTCTGCATTCAATACGCCTGCCGAGAAAGCCACCATATGTACTGAGGTCAAGATCGATATCAACAACGAGGCTGTGGGCGGTTTTGTCAATCCCAGTGAAATCAAGAACATCCTGGAGAAAAACCGTCTGTATCCCCTTGCCAAGAATATGGCAGACATCAACTCACGGGCTATTGAGGAAGTGCTCATGAAGAATCCTTTCGTGGAGAAAGTGGAGTGTTATAAGACCCAGAGCGGGCACGTCTGCATCAGCCTCCGTCAACGTACGCCCATCCTCCATGTGATGACCAACAACGACGACAACTACTATCTTGACACTTTTGGCGCTATCCTGCCGGAATCGAAATATGCGTCCGACATGATTGTCGTCACAGGGAGTGTCTCACGGAATTATGCCCAGAAAACCCTGCCTCTGATTGGCAACACACTCCTGAAGGATAAATTCTGGCAGAGCCAGATTGTACAAATCAATATCCTCAGCGATGGCACGGTGGAGATGATTCCACGCATAGGCGACCATATCATCTATCTGGGCCCTCCTGTCAACATCGATAAAAAACTCGAGCGTATGCGCAAGTTCTATCTTTATGGTCTGAATGTGGCAGGTTGGAACAAATATAGTTACATCAGCGTAGAGTTTGATAATCAAATCATCTGTAAAAGAAGATAATCATACATTTCAAAGTTTTTCGTAAACTCAAGCATAAATGCATTTTTCAAAGTTCAAAGATATATAAGATGGCAGCAAAGGAATTTATCGTAGCAATCGAACTCGGATCATCAAAGATGACCGGTATCGCGGGACAGAAGAATCTCGACGGTAGCATTACCGTTCTCGGCGTGGTAAAAGAAGATTCTTCATCATTCATCCGCAAAGGGTATGTGTACAACATCGACAAGACCGCACAGTGCCTGACCAACATCATCAAGAAACTGGAGAACCTACTTAAGACGGAGATTCTCCAAGTATATGTGGGTGTTGGCGGACAGTCTATCCGCAGTGTCAGAAACGTCATCGCCAAGGACCTGCCTGCGGACACACGTATCACTCAGGATATGATCATCGAACTGATGGATGCCAATCGCAACATGAAGTATCAGGATCAGGAAATCCTTGATGCTGCCGTTCAGGAATACAAGGTGGATTCTCAATACCAACTCGATCCCGTAGGAATCCAGGCCTCCCATCTTGAGGGCAACTTCCTGAATATCCTCCAGCGCACCTCGTTCTACCGCAACCTCAACAAATGTTTCGAGGTGGCAGGTATCAATGTGGCAGAGATGTATCTGGCTCCCCTCGCCTTGGCTGATGCCGTGCTCACAGAGGCGGAGAAACGCTCGGGCTGTGCACTGGTCGATATCGGCTCCGACACGACGACGGTCTCCGTCTATAGCAAAAACATCCTGCGCCATCTCGCTGTCATCCCCCTTGGAAGCAACAATATCACCAAGGACATTGCCACCCTTCAGATGGAAGAGTGCGATGCCGAGAAGATGAAACTGAAATATGCCTCCGCCTATACTGATAACAATGATATCGACAACAATTTGAAATACTCCATCGATCCGGAGCGTCAGGTGGAAAGTCGAAAGTTCATCGAGATTGTCGAAGGTCGTCTGGAGGAGATTATTGAGAATGTATGGTACCAGATACCTTCCGACTACTACGACAAGCTGCTGGGCGGTATCATTATTACTGGTGGCGGCTCCAACATGAGCAACATCGAACAGGCTTTCATGAATCACACCCATGTCGATAAGATCCGCACGGCAAAGTTCGTCACCCACACCATCAATGCCACCCAGGAGGACGTCAAGGCCAAGGACGGCAAGATGAATACCGTACTGGGCCTGCTCGCCAAGGGCGACATGAACTGTGCAGGAAACGCAGTCAGTGACGATCTGTTTGGTAACACCAAGAAGGAATCTACACCCCACCCCGCTACAGACCAGCGTCAAGCCCGTCAGGCCAGTGAGATTCCCGCTGGTGTCATCCGTACTGAGGCTGAGAAGCAGAAGGCCGAGGAAGAGCGTCGTCGCCAGCAGGAGGAAGAAGATCGCGCCCGTCAGGAAGAGGAGCGTATCAAACAGGAGGAAGAAGCCCGTATCCGCAAGGAAAACAGTAAGTGGAACAAGTTTAAGAAAGGCGCCCTGAAATTTGTCAAGGGAATGGTCGAAGAGGAAGAATAAGTGAAAAGTGAACAGTTAATAGTGATTAGTTATGGCAGACAATATGAATTTCGATATCCTCGACTTCGGAGCACCCGAGAAGGATCATAGCATCATCAAAGTGATTGGTGTAGGAGGCGGTGGCGGCAATGCCGTCAACCACATGTATCGTGAAGGCATTCACGATGTGACATTTGTCCTGTGCAACACAGACAACCAGGCTCTCAACGATTCCCCCGTGCCTGTTCATCTGCAGTTGGGTAAGGAAGGCCTTGGTGCTGGTAACAAGCCCGAGAAGGCCCGTCAGGCAGCAGAAGAGAGCATAGAAGATATCAAGGGCATGCTCAACGACGGCACCCGTATGGCCTTTATCACAGCAGGCATGGGCGGTGGCACCGGCACAGGTGCTGCACCTGTCATTGCACGTGTATCTAAGGAACTCGGCATCCTAACCGTCGGCATCGTCACCATTCCCTTCCGTTTCGAGGGCGACCGTAAGATCGACCAGGCCCTCGACGGTGTCGAGGAGATGCAGAAACATGTCGATGCGCTGCTCGTCATCAACAACGAGCGCCTACGTGAGATATACCCGGAACTCTCTGTGCTCGATGCCTTCGGCAAGGCCGACGACACCCTCTCTGTGGCTGCTAAGTCCATTGCAGAGATCATCACCGTTCACGGCCTTATCAACCTCGACTTCAACGACGTGAAGACCGTTCTGAAGGATGGTGGCGTGGCCATCATGTCCACTGGCTACGGTGAGGGCGAGGGACGTGTTAAGAAAGCCATTGAAGACGCCCTCAATTCTCCGCTACTCAACGAGAAAGATATCTTCAACTCCAAGAAAATTCTGCTTGGCATATCCTTTGCGGGCGCCAAAGACGGTCAACAGTCGCTGATGATGGAGGAGATGAACGATGTCAACGACTTCATGGCGAAGTTCGGCAATGACTTTGAAATCAAGTGGGGTTTGGCTACTGA
>JAFZCU010000006.1 GCA_017556145.1 Prevotella sp.
ATCCTGACAATACCTGTATCGCTTGAAACCGGCCTCTACCCGTTTGCCATCCTGATGGACAATCTCGGTAAGCTTGTACAATCCTTTCGGGTTAGAATTCTGAGCCATTAAGGAAGGGAGGGCAATGACTGACATAGCCATGATGGCACACTGCCTCTTCAGGCTCCTGATAGATGAAAGATGTTTCATGTTTCTGGAATGTTGGAATAGTTTTCTAAGTTATAGTAATGATTGGATGCTGCAAAGATACAATATTTTTTTGTAATACATCACTTTTTGCCCCAAAAAGAGCAGAGAGTCCTGTCTACAGGCTCTTATTCCCCGATGATTGTTACGACGAGTTGCCTGGAACCGCCATAACGGCGATACTCACAGAAGTAGATGCCCTGCCAGGTGCCGAGGTTCAGATGGCCGTCGGTGATGGGGATGGTGATGCTGACACCACTCAGTGTCGACTTGGCGTGTGCAGGCATGTCGTCAGCTCCCTCCAGGGTATGCTCGTATTCCGGACGGTTCTCCGGTACGAGCCGGTTGAAGATGGTCTCCATATCCACCCGCACGTCGGGGTCGCAGTTCTCGTTGATGCTGAGTCCGCAACTGGTGTGCTTCGTGAAGATGTTCATGATGCCTGTCTTCGGCAACTGGGGCAGCTGGCGCATGATATCACCAGTTACCAAGTGGAAGCCGCGAGTCATCGGCTTCAGGGTTATCTCTATTTGTTGTACCATATTTTAGTAGACAATAAGTTTATTGTTGGGTCTCAAATCATAGTGATTGGTAATTGTAGACGCCAATATAGTGATATCCTCACAATTCCTTAGGTCCTATCTTTCGGCGAGAACCTCGATCTCTACCAGAGCCCCTTTGGGGAGAGTCTTGACGGCTACAGCAGAACGGGCAGGATATGGTTCTGTGAAGAATTCCGCGTATACGGCATTCATCTCGGCAAAATCGTTCATGTCGGCCATGAAGACGGTGGTCTTTACGACATGCCCCATCGTCAGTCCTGCCTCTTTCAGAATGGCTTGTACGTTCAGGAGCGACTGACGGGTCTGTTCTTTGATGCCTCCGTCGACGAGGACGCCTGTGGCTGGGTCGATGGGTATCTGTCCAGAGGTGAATACGAGGTTACCAACGGCAGAGGACTGTGGTCCTACTTGAATGGCCTGACTGTAAGGGCCGATGGCTGCTGGAGCCTCATGGGTGCTGATTACTTTTTTCATATTCGTTCGTTTTGTGATTTATTTAAAGTGTTCTTTTCAGTGTGACTTGAATCTTTCTGGGATACGTCTCTGTTGGTTTTTGGTTGCTTTATCTCTGATATCCCAGAGGTGGCGTGATCTTGCCATTTGCAGGGGACAAAGATAATAAAAACACCATAAATATCGCCATGATTTGTGGAAAATCGTGTAAAAAGGGTGATTATTCCATACAGGAAACGGCGTTTTCATAGCATGGGCTTTGCCGAAGTTACTGTTCACTCGGAAATGAAAAGAAAACATTTTTTCTTTTGCATTTCTCTCGTTTTTTCGTAACTCTGCGGTCATCCGACCGCGAAGTTACTTCGTCTCGGCAAAAAAAGAAACTCGTTTCTTTGTTTTGCGCTCGACTTTTCGTAACTTTGCGATGAATCTTGAGAATAACAAGACAGATGCCAGACAAACAGCGCACATATATCGCCATCGACCTGAAGTCGTTCTTCGCTTCAGTGGAGTGTGTGGACAGAGGACTCGATCCGCTGACCACCAACCTCGTGGTGGCCGATGTGAGTCGTACGGAGAAGACCATCTGTCTGGCTGTCTCACCGTCGCTGAAGCAGTATGGCATCGGCGGTAGGGCACGTCTCTTCGAGGTGGTGCAGCGTGTGCGCGATGTGAACTGTCAGCGCCAGCGTCAGGTGCCGTCGCATCGGCTTACGGGCAAGTCGGTCTTCGACACAGAACTGCAGGCACATCCAGACTGGGCCGTCGACTATATCGCCGCCCCGCCGCGGATGGCCCGCTATATCGAGGTGAGCTCGAAGATCTATAGTATCTACCTGAAGTATATCGCTCCCGAGGATATCCATGTCTACTCGATCGATGAGGTGATCATTGACGTGACACCCTATCTGCGCAGCTATAAGATGACAGCCCATGAACTGACGATGAAGATGATTCGCGACGTGCTCGCTCAGACTGGCATCACGGCTACGGCAGGCATAGGCACGAACATGTACCTCTGTAAGGTGGCGATGGATATCGTGGCCAAGACGATGCCCGCCGACAAGGACGGGGTACGCATTGCCGAACTCGACGAGATGACGTATCGACAGAAGCTATGGGACTACCGTCCGATTACGAAGTTCTGGCGCGTGGGGCGTGGCATCGCTGAGGCACTGGCCTTCTATGGTCTTGATACGATGGGGGGCGTGGCACGCTTGTCCGTACAAAACGAGGAGATTCTCTACAACATCTTCGGTGTGAACGCCGAACTGCTGATCGATCATGCCTGGGGCTGGGAACCATGCACAATGGAGGCTGTGAAGGCCTACCGTCCTGAGACGAACTCCTTCAGCAGCGGACAAGTGCTACAGGAGCCTTACACCTTTAAGAAAGCGCGGGTGGTCATACGTGAGATGGCTGAAAGCATGGCCCTCAAACTTGTGTCGAAGCAGTTGGTGTGCGACCAGTTGGTGCTCGCTGTCGGCTATGATGCGGAGAATATGATATGTCCAGAGATTAGGAACAAATACCAGGGAGCTGTCGTCACCAACCACTATGGTAAGCTTGTGCCGAAACATGCTCATGGCTCGTTCAATCTCAGCATGCCTACATCATCGTCGCGTCTGCTCATGGAGGGGGCGGCCGCGCTCTTCGACCGCATCGTCAACCCTGACCTGCTTATCCGTCGCCTGAACCTGACCACTAACCATGTGATTCCCGAGGCCACGCTCGCAGCGCAGAAGAAGGCGCCAGAACAACTCGACCTCTTCACTGACTATGAGGCCAGAGACAAGGAGCGCCAACAAGAACAAGCTCGTCTCGACAAGGAGCGTCGTGTGCAGGAGGCTCAGCTGAAGATTAAGCAGCGCTTTGGTAAGAACGCCATTCTCAGAGGTGTGAACTTCGAGGAAGGAGCCACCGCGAGAGAGCGTAATAAACAGATAGGAGGACATAAAGCATAGATTCAAGGATATGGGAAATTACGACGATATCATCAATCTGCCACACCATGTGTCGAAGCGTCATCCGCAGATGTCGATGTGGAGCCGTGCGGCTCAGTTCGCACCCTTTTCTGCCCTGACAGGCTACGGCGATGCCATAAAGACATCGGCACAAGAGAACGAGAAAAACTACGAACAGCCAAATGACGATCAGGATTATTTTGATCAACAGAGCTACGATGGAGACGGCTACGAGCAGTCTGGTTATAACGGAGATGATTATTAGGCCTTTACGAAACCCTTGTCAGTCCATTTCTTCGAGCGCCAGCGCCGCATGAGGATCACCCCTCGGACATTCTCATCCAGCGCGAAGGCCACCCACATGCCCAACAGGCCGTAGCCCAGTGGGATACCCAGCACATACCCCAGTCCTACGGCGATGCTCCACTGATATATGATACCTATCACCACGGGGTATATCGCGTCGCCCGTCGCCCTGAGCGTGCCCACGGCGAAGATGTTCGACGCGCGCCCCACCTCCAGGAACAGGTCGATCACCAGTACCCAGCACCCCATACGGATGATCTCTTCATTATCCGTGAACATTGTCAGGATGCTCTTTCCCGTCAGA
>JAFZCU010000065.1 GCA_017556145.1 Prevotella sp.
ATCAAAAAAGATTTCCAATGGAAGAAAGGCGACGAGAAGACCGTAGAGGAGATCCGGAGGAAGTACCATCACAAGAAGATTGTATTCTTCGTCGGACGCCATGCAACCTATAAAGGTATCAACTACCTGTTAGAAGCCGAAAAGCTCATCCAGTCAGACTGCATCATCCTGATTGGCGGCAGAGGACCGGAAACTGAAGCGCTCAAATCCATGACCGATTCTGAAAGAGTGAAGTTCATTGGCCGCATCCCCAACGAATATCTGCATTGCTACTATTATGCCTCCGACATCTTCGCCTTTACCTCCTGTACCAAACAGGAAGCCTTCGGCATTGCCCTTGCAGAGGCCATGTACTGCGGTTGTGTACCTGTTACTTTCACCATCGACGGCTCCGGTGTCAACTGGGTCTCCGTCGCACAACAAACCTGCGAGGAAGTTCCACTTGGCGACGTAGAGGCATTTGCGGCTGCTGTCGACAAACTGCTTAACGACAAAGATCTCTACATGCAATACGCCACTGCCGGTAAAGAGCGTATTGCCAAACTATTCACCAGCGAAAAATCCAACAAACAGGCTAATGCCATCTTCAAGGAATTACTCGAATAGTTGCATGAAACGGTTCATCGACTTCATCGTGTCAGCCCTGTGTCTGATTGTTTTCTCCCCGCTCATACTCATATGCTGGCTGGCTATCAAGCTGAGTGGCGGACCTGCCATCTATAAGCAGGAGCGCATCGGACTGGGCGGGCGACCGTTTTACATCTACAAGTTCCGCAGCATGGTGGTCGATGCAGAGAAAGAGGGCGAGGAACTGCTGCAGCAGGACGATGACCCACGACTGACACGCATCGGCAGATTCCTGCGCACCCACCACCTCGACGAGCTGCCCCAGCTGTGGAATGTCTTCATAGGCGACATGGCCTTCGTAGGCCCGCGCCCTGAGCGCAAATACTACATCGACCAGATCATGCAGCGCGATGCCCGCTACCAGCGCCTCTACGCCCTGCGTCCGGGTATCACCAGCTATGCCACCCTGAAAAACGGCTATACCGACACCATCGACAAAATGCTCGTCCGGCTGGAGATGGACCTCTACTATCTGGAGCATCAGTCCCTCTGGACCGATGCCAAAATCCTCTGGAAGACATTTGCCGACATCGTGTCAGGCAAGATCTTCTAAACGGTCACGGTTACAACCGTAACCATGTAACCTTTTCCAGTTTGACTTCTTGTGTGTTCCAAAACTTGATGTATTTCAAAAAACAACCGAAAAACGTTGTTGTATCGGATTTTTTGTGTATATTTGTAGCCGATTAGCAAATGTAGCGTATATGGATAAAATCCGCGAAAGTATCATTTCCAACCTGTTGACTGAAGACCGGTGGAAGATGATGTTAGAAGGGTTGGGCGTCACTTTAGAGATTTCGCTGCTTTCCCTGCTGCTCGCCACACTCATCGGTGCGCTCATCTGCGCCATGCGTATGAGCCGGAAGCGCGTGGTCAGCGGACTGGCCAGGTTTTACATCGAATTGATGCGCAGTCTCCCCCTGCTACTTCTGCTCCTCGTGATGTTCTACCTGGTATTCGCCTCGTCAGGGTTGGGTATGATCCACATCACGGTGCTGTGTTTCTCCCTCTATTTCGGAGCTTATATCAGCGAGATCTTCCGTTCCGGCATCGAAGGCGTAGACAAAGGGCAATGGGAAGCCGGTGCCGCGTTGGGCATGGGCAAGGGCCTGGTACTCCGCAAGATTGTCCTGCCACAGATGCTGCTCCGCATCCTGCCTGTCTACAAGAACCAGATGGCTGCCCTCATCAAGGCAACCTCCATCGTCGGTTACGTGTCCGTCATGGACCTCACTAAGGCCAGCGACTATATCCGTTCCCGGACTTTCGACGCTTTTTTCCCGCTGCTGCTGACGGCGCTCGTCTATCTTCTTCTCTCCTGGCTGTTCGGCCTGGCCGCGGATGCTCTGGAGAAACGTCTCACGCCTAAACACCGCACACTATGAGAGTAGTTTGGGCCTACCTGATCCTTTCCCTCGTTCTGTCGGCTTGTTCCGGGGCCAAAGCCGGGCCGGAGGCTGAATTTGCACCGACCTGCATCGAAGACCTGGCGGGACACAGCGTCGCCCTGCCAGGCGGCAGTTCGACCGATCTGCTCGTGTCCGCATATCCCGACATTGACATCTTGCGAATCAGCCTCGGTGATATTCCCATAGCGGTAAAAAGCGGACGGGCGGAATTCGGTTTCCTGCAGGAAGTCCAGTTCGACGCCAACCAGATGGTGCGGCAGGGATTCAAAAAATACTTCGCGGGCATCCTGCGGGGGTCCGGTGCTGTGGCCTTCCGAAAGGACGACGTTGCCCTTTGCGACGAATTCAATCATTTCCTCCGGGAGATGAAAGCCAGCGGGGAATATGACCGCTGGTACCATGCCTGGCTTCACAACCTGGATTCGATGACGCTGGAGGCTGGGAAACGGCCAGCTCCCCGAGAAGGAAAGAAACTCGTCGTGGGCATCACCCTCGCGCACCCTTACATCTTTCTCCAGCAGGACGTCATAACCGGTATTGAGCCGGACCTGATGAACCTGTTCTGCCGTAGCGCCGGCTACAGCCCCGAATACATTATCGTGCAGTTTCCCGCCCTCATCCCCTCCCTGAACGCCAACAAGATAGACCTTATTCTCTCTCACCTGTTGGTCACGCCGGAGCGCGCCAAACAGGTCCTGTTCTCCGATGAATACATGGAAGGTGGACTATGCTGCTTCGGTGTGGATCCGCAATGGGGGGCTTCCGGCAGTGCAGGTATCTGGACGCGCACCAAGAAGAGCATCCGTGACAACCTGATTGAAGAGGACCGGTGGAAGTTGTTGGGAAACGGTCTGACCGTCACCCTAGAGCTTTCCATTCTCTCGCTACTGCTCGCTATCCTCCTCGGCATCCTGCTGTGCTATCTGCGCATGCGATCCAATGTGGTGATAAGCGGTACGACCCGTGTCTTCGTGGACGTGGTCCGCGGCATTCCTGTTCTGGTGATCCTTATGATCATGTTCTACGTCATCTTCGCCAAAGTACACCTGTCGGGCGTCACCGTATCCATTTTCGGTTTCGGTCTCTTCTTCGGAGCATGCTTCAGCGAAGTGTTCCGTTCAGGTATGCTGAGCGTGGACAGCGGCCAGTGGGAAGCAGGAGCCGCCTTAGGGATGAACAAGATGCAGTCATTCCGCTTCATTGCCTTCCCCCAGGCGCTCAAGCGCATTGTCCCCGTATTCAAGGGAGAGGTAATCGCCCTCATCAAGAGCACCTCCATCGTGGGATACGTCGCAGTCCTGGATCTGACCTTCGCAGGAGACATCATCCGCACCCGCACGCTGGATGCGTTCTTCCCACTCATCCTCGTTTCCATCATTTACATCATCCTGTCCCGTCTCAGCGGCACCCTGCTGGACACGCTGGACAGGAAACTCAATGCATCAAAATAAGTTGCCATGATAAGTGTCAAGCATCTAAGTAAAGTTTTCAAGAGCGGCGACAAGGAACTAACGGTTCTGCGTGATGTCAACTGCGAGATCGCCAAGGGAGAGGTCATCGGCATCATCGGCCCTTCCGGCACTGGTAAGAGTACCTTCCTACGCTGCCTCAACCGGTTGGAAGAACCCAGCGGAGGACGGATTGAGATCAATGGTATCGACATTCTCGACCGCAAAGCCAACGTGAACCTGCTCCGGCGCAAGATGGGCATGGTGTTCCAGAACTTCAACCTGTTCGAGCACTTGACCATCCTGGACAACATCACCCTCTGCCCGCGCACCCTCCTTGGCAGGAGTCGCGAGAAAGCCGAAGCCCGGGCAATGGAGCTGCTGCAGCTGGTCGGTCTGTACGACAAGGCCGGGAGCCTGCCCGGTGAACTATCCGGCGGGCAGAAACAACGGGCCGCCATCGCACGCTGTCTGGCCATGGATCCGGAGATCATCCTCTTTGATGAGCCTACCTCAGCCTTGGACCCCACGATGGTCAGCGAAGTGCTGGTGGTCATCCGCCGTCTGGCAAACGAGGGCATGACGATGGCCATCGTCAGCCACGAGATGCAGTTCGTACGCAGCGTCAGCACCCGCATATTCTTCATGAATGAAGGTGTCATCTACGAAGAGGGCAGTCCGGAGCAGATCTTCGAGCATCCTCAGCGCCCTGCCACCATCGCCTTCGTCAACCGCATCCGCACCCTTGAATTCAAACTTGCCGATAAGCATTTCGACCTCTACGGCATGTTCGGCGAGGTGGGCATCTTCTGCAACAAATACGGGCTTGGCAACAACATGCTGAAAAAAGTCCAGCACGTCATGGAAGAGATGTTCTACGGAATCCTACCTTTCGATGGTCCCGTCACACTCACGCTCGACTATAGCGAGAAAGACTTCACTCTGCGCCTGCTCTTCGTGGAAAACGGCTGCACCGCCCCGGTGCTGGACCGCCAATTCGGGGACTTCCTCCCCCTCAAAATCATCAAAGGTATGTGCAAATCCCTGCGCGAAACCGAAGCTGGAAGAATTCTCGTAGAAATGTAAGTCGATTAGTCCACCGTCTTGTCGATAATATATATAATAATGTATATATAATTAGAAATGAGGTATAAGTTCATCATATTCGTAGCCGGACTTCTCTGCTCAACCATTGTAAGGGCGCAAGATGCGGGGAAAACGCATGTAACCTACGACCTGTCGACTGAAACATCGGTAGGTACGGGCGACTATACGGCTTATCAGTTGGTGACCAACCGCCATCATGTGTTGGCGACGCGTCCGAACACGGCATATCTGAGAGGCGACCTCAACATTGCGCATGCATTGTCGAAAGACTTCACGCTCTCGGGGGCCGTGGATGTCATCGCTTCTGTGCATGCCGACCACCAGCTGTATCTGCAGCAATGCTATACTAACCTGAACTATCAGAAGACGTTTTTCTTAGAGGTTGGCAGTCGTGAGGAAAAGCCCGTATTGCGCGATGAAAGGCTCTCAAGCGGTTCGTTCGTCAAGGGCAACAATGCCAAGCCGATTCCGCAGATACACTTCGGCACCTGTGATTTCTGGACGATTCCATATACAAAAGACTGGTTGCAGATGAACTTCGACTTCGGCTATGGCAAACTGATGGACAGCAACTATCGTGAGGACAGATACAAGACAGCCAGCGAGGTCAATCAGATGTATACCACAGGCGCCTATTACCACCAAAAGCATCTGTATTTCCGCACCAATCCCACGAAACGTTTCTTTGTGACTGCGGGTATCCAGCACGTGGCTCAATTTGGTGGTACGAACTATAATAAGGAGGATGATACCTTCAAGAAAAAACAGGCTAATCTAAAGGCCATGTGGAATGTGGTACTCCCCTTGGGCGACAGCAACTACTACGACGATGAATCTCTGGAAGACTGGATCTATGGTAACCACCTCGGACTGATGACTGTCCAACTTGGCTGGAACATCAATCAACAGCATCAGTTGCAGGTGTATTACGACGACATCTTTGAAGACGGATCGGGCATGCGCAAGAGCAATGGCTGGGATGGTCTGTGGGGCATGGAATATAGGAACCACGCTACTGGCAGGCAATCTGTGCGTGGGGCCGTGATGGAATTCTTCCAGACCACAAACCAGTCAGGTCCGCTGCACTGGGACGCTGGCGACCATCCAGAACCAATTCGCAGTCAGATTACGGACAAGGTGTTTGGCGATGACAACTATTACAACCACATGTTCTATGACAGCTTTGCCCACTACGGCATGACGCCCGGCAACGCCCTCATCACCTCACCTATATATAATCAAGACGGCTACACCCGCTATCGCGACAACCGCATCAAGGCCTGGCATCTGGGCATCAACGGCGAGATTACCGACCATTTGTCGTATCTGGTCAAGGGCTCTTATCGTGAAGGATGGGGGACTTATCAGGTTCCGCTGGCGGTGAAACATCACTCCTTCGACGCGATGGTACAAGGAATATACGACCTTGGCCCATGGCAGTTCTGTGCCGCCTACGCTTTCGACAAAGGAAATATCTACGGTGACTGTTCAACATTCAACATCAAAATCGGTTATCATGGCAAGATTCTATAAACATCTCATCTCTTACCTCTTACTTCTTACCTCTTACCTCTTTATTTCCTGTCAGGAGGGTGGCGATGCCGGTGATCTGTTAGGTCAGTGGCGGCTGACTGGCTCCGACACGAAGTACATCAGTTTTTCGGGCTCCATCACATGGATCAAAAGCCTCAACGAGAATGAACTGTATGGCAACTTCCAGCATGTGGGCGACAGTCTCTTTATACAATGCTACTCCATCAAGGGTGAGCCAGCCGACACTGCGCTGGTGGAAAACAGTTTTGGTTTCAGGCCCTTCAACAATATCCGCATGAAGATAGAAACACTGACTTCCGACCGTCTGCTGCTGCGAAAAGACAATCAGACCTGGGGTTTCGATAAGTACTAATAGGGAAAATCCCTGCCAATTTAGGGAAAATCCTTTGTTTTGTTGCCAAAAAAGTCGTTCCTTTGCACTGTAAAATTAAAAATGATTGTCAAACAGTTTAAATGATACGATTATGAAGAAGATGATGATGACCCTGATGGCGATGCTGACGATAGCAGTCTCTGCCACCGCAATGAGTTTCGAGCAGGCCCGTAACGAGGCTTTGTTCCTGACTGATAAAATGGCCTATGAGCTCAACCTCACCGACGAGCAATATGAGGCTTGTTATGAAATCAACCTCGATTATCTGATGGGTGTGACGGGCCGCAACGATGTATTTGGCGTCTACTGGGAGCGTCGCAACCTCGATCTGAGCTATATTCTTTTCGACTGGCAATGGAATGCCTATATCGCAGCCAGCTATTTCTACCGTCCCCTCTACTGGGAGGCAGGCTACTGGCACTTCGGCATCTATGCCCGCTATCCGCACCGTGACTATTTCTACTTCGGACGCCCGCACTTCTATGCCACCTATCGTGGAGGACATGCCTGGCATGTTCATGGCGGACGTGGCTACTATTATGACCGCAGAGAGCATTTCCGCGCCCCGAGAAGAGAACATGTAGGTATGCACGACCGTTGGGACCGTGGTGAATTCCAAGGCAGAAGCCACAGCTCTACCCGCGTGACGGCTCGTCCGGAAAGCAGAGGCCGCATCGAAAACGGAGGTCGTGTGGAAAACAGAGGCCGTAATGACCGCAGCATCGGAAGACCCGAATCAGGTGCCAGAAGAACGGAGTCTGGAATCGGAGGAGGAGCCCCTAACAGAAGCGTTGAGCGCAGCAATGAGAATAACGGCGTAAGAAGCCGTCAGGTTGAAGGCCATCGTTCCTATGGCTCTGGTAACAGCAGTTCAAGACCCAGTAGCAGCGTAGGCAGCAGCAACTCGACTCCCAGCCGCAGCTTTGGCAATAGCAGCAGTTCGCGACCCAGCAGCAGTGTTGGAAGCAGCAGTTCAAGGCCAAGTCGTAACATCGGCAGCAGCAGCCCGACTCCCAGCCGCAGTTTTGGCAATAGCAGCAGCTCGCGCCCCAGCAGCAGTGTTGGAAGCAGCCACAGTTCGGCTCCAAGTCGCAGTATAGGCAGTTCTTCCAGCCGTAGTTCATCACCCAGCCGCAGCGCAGGCAGCTCACATAGTGGAGGTGGCTCCCGTAGTGGTGGCGGACATGTCGGAGGCCGTCGATAAAAACGCTTAAAGCTCCAAGATCCGAACCTCAGCGTTCATCATCCGCTGAATCTCGCTCATTGATTTTCCGAAATAGACAGCCTGGATGGCCTTATTGATAATGCCATGTCCTACGGCCAGCACCTTCTTTCCTGGATAGGTCTTCTTGACAAAGGCGATGAATTCGCCAGCCCGGGAAAGAAGGTTTTCTAATGTTTCTATGTCGTCAGGCCATACTTCACCTTTCAAGTCAGGAATATAACGGCCTGTGAAGCCTCCCCAGTCCCGTTCACGAAGCAACGGGGTCTGGACAACAGCCAGATGATGGGACTCGGCAATGATGGCAGCCGTATCCACCGACCGCTTCAGGTCGCTGGCGATGATGGCGGTAAAGGATTCCGAGGACATCCTATCCCTTAGCTCCTGAGCCTGGGCAATGCCCTTTTTTGTCAGTCGACCTTGCGTCTGACCTTGCATAATCTGATTGACATTGTCCTCCGTTTCACCATGTCTGACTAAGTATAATGTGGTCATATTCCCATTAATTTGGTGCAAAAATACAAAAAAACTATACACTATAAACTATAAACTATAAACTTTTTGTATCTTTGCAAACGAAAACCAGAAAACAAGATTGATATGAAAATATTACAGAGTTCAGTATTCCGTGCCATTTGCGCCATTGCCATCGGTATCATGCTTATCAAGTATCCCGACAACACCGTCACATGGATCACCATTGCCATCGGCATATTGTTCCTCTTGTCGGGCGTTATCTCAATGGTGGCCTATTACCATGCCCTCAAAAACGTCAGCGAATACACCATCACCGATGCAGAGGGGAATGTGGTATCGGGGCAGAAGCCTACTTTCCCGATTGTCGGAGTTGGCAGTGCGATCCTTGGTCTGATACTGGCGTTGACACCTACCGTTTTCGTCAAGGCCCTGATGTATATCATCGGAGCCGTGCTCGTTCTTGGCGCTATCAACCAGTTCATGAACCTGCTCAGCGCCCGCAAATACGGAAAGATTGGTTTCGGTTATTGGATATTCCCATCGGTGATACTGTTAATTGGACTCTATGTCATCATTAAGCCCCTGGCTCCAGCTGCGATGGCGATGCTCGTGCTCGGCTGGTGCAGTCTGCTCTATGGCGTGACAGAACTTATCAATTCGCTGAAAATACACAACGAGAAGCGTAAGTTCACCAAAGCTCATGAGATTCCCGTTGCCGAGGAGGTTGTTGAGGATACTCCTACGGAGACAGCAGCAGAGGAGGAACCAGCCATGCCAACTGAGGATGACACGCGCTACATGCCAACCATTCAAGAAGAATAACTATCCAAAGATTTTCTGATAAAACGTTGCCTTATGCTCTGGTTTCATGGGATAAGCCCGTGAACTACTGGGCATACGCCAAAGACGGAGTTGACGGCCATCAAGGGTAAAAGGTGAAGACTCGCCTACCTTTGGGGAGTGAATACCAAACTGACGACAAGCGATATCTGTAGCCAACTGACCAGCGGTGACAACAGCCTGACATACAGACAACTGGCGAAGCATCGAAAGAAGATCGGTTTCTTCAACAACCTCCAGGTCTTTGTCTGAAGCCGTTCCTGTGGTACGGCGGTACGGCGTATCTTTGTACATGTGTCAAAGAGGGCTATGCCTTGGGTTTCAAGGAAGGGAATCAGCAGATGAAGGCGGAAAGTTTTGTTGGCTGAATCTACGAAATAATCCTTATCATGAAAGAAGATGATACCAAAGATACGCCACATGTCGTTGATGTAATTGGGATAATAGAACTTCATCGACCAGCGTTTCTCTGATGGCGGAAAGGTGCCCAACATCAGAATGCGGGCACCTTTAGGTAAGAATGGTTCAAAAGGATGAGTCTCAACCTCCATCACTTTTTCATCTCCTCTATTACTTCCTCCGAGAAGCCTTCGATATAAGTCTTCAGAATACTGATACCGGTTTTATTTTCGCGTCCCCAGGGAATAATCAGGTCAGCGAACTTCTTCGTCGGTTCGATAAACTGCTCATGCATAGGCTTCACATCGTTCTCATAATGGTCGAGCACCATATCGACGGTACGTCCCCGCTCCACCACATCGCGACGGATATTCCGGATCAGACGCACGTCACTATCTGTATCAACGAAAATCTTCAAGTCCATCATATCACGCAACTTTTTATAGTGCAGCGTCATGATGCCCTCGAGTATAATCACTGGCTTCGGCTCTACATGAACGGTCTCAGGCAGACGGTTGGAGAGCACATACGAATAAGTGGGCTGCTCGATGGCCTCACCGTTCTTCAACTTCTTGATCTGTTCCGTCAGCAGTTTCCAGTCAAAAGCATCTGGATGGTCGAAATTTATCTGCTTGCGCTCTTCAGCTGTCAGTGCCGTTGTATCGTTATAATAGGAATCCAATGGAATAACAGCCGCACAATGCGGTGGCAATGCCTTTGAAATACGCTTGACAACGGTGGTCTTACCGGAGCCAGAACCACCTGCAATTCCAATGATGATCATCTCTAAACTATAAACTCTAAACTACAAACTACTTCTGCTCCTTTATCAAATAGACCACTGTAGGCAGGTGATCGCTATAGCCGTTGAGCCAAACACCACCGGCTTGGGTGCGCAGGGTGTTACCCTTATATTTGCCTTCCTTCTGGAAGAGATAGTCACGACGGAAAATCTGATGCGAGAAAAGCTTCAAAGAGGAATAGTCCTTAGAATTGTCGCGGTTGAGTAAACTCGGTGAGAGGATGATCTGATCGAAAAGGTTCCAAGCACCATCATACATAAGGGTTCCTGTTCCAGATGCCAGCACATCCCACCAGGGGTTGTACATATCACCATCACCCACATCCTTGATTTTACGCTTGGCACCGAGGCACTTGGCCATTGAGGCATCCTGTGGATCGTCGTTCATGTCGCCCATTACCAGCACCTTCACATCCGGATCCTCAGCAATCAGAGAGTCCTTGACAACCTTCACCTGTGAGCCGCCTTCCTCACGATAGAACGAAGTAGCACCACGTGACGGCAGGTGGCAGACTATAATCGTCACATGCTCATCGGCTAGCGTTCCGCTCACTACGAGGAAACCACGGGTAGCCCTCAACGAGTCTTGAGGCAATTTATAAATATAAGGTACGAGCTTGACGTCGCGAATCGAAAAGAGTGCGGGATTGTAGAGCAAGGCGCAGTCGACACCACGCTGGTCCGGACCCTCGATATGCACAAACTGGAAATTCCTGGCCTTCAACGGCTCCTGATTACAGAGGTCTTCCAGACACTTGGCGTTTTCAACCTCAGATACGCCAATGGCCGCACAGCCAATCTTCGGCAGTTTGTCGGTACCCATCTCTGAAAGAACACGCGACATGTTACGCAACTTATTCGTATATTTCAGTCCCGTCCACTTGTTGGTGCCCTCAGGCAGATACTCATAATCATTCTTACCTGCATCGTGACAGGTATCGAACAGATTCTCCAAATTGTAGAAACCAATACCATAGACCGAGTATTTTTTCGACTGGGCCTTTGTTTCATTCGTTCCAAGGATAAGGAACATTGTCAGCAGTAATAAATAGACTTTTTTCATATCAAATCATGTTTTATGCCGCAAAGATATAAAAAAAATATGAAAGATGGATTATAAATTAAAAATTTTTTGTATCTTTGCCACATAATTTACTAACAACTATAAATATTTGCTTATGATGAAAAGGCTAAAATTGCTTGCAATCGCCTTCGTTGCCGCTTCTCCGATGCTGGCGCAAGAAGTCTCAGACTCCCTTGCGGAAGAGGGAATGCAAGAACAGGCGTTTACTTTCACAGAAGCACAGTTGGGTGAAGATGACGACATGTCGCAGAACGTGACCATCATTCACTCGAACAACAATATCTTCGCCTCACAGGTGGGATATCTGTTCAGTCCTGTGCGCTTCAGGTTCCGTGCTTTTAACCAAAAGTACAATGAGATCTACATCAACGGTGCCCCGATGAACGATATGGAGACGGGGCAGTTCCGTTTCTCTCTCGTAGGCGGTCTGAACCAGCAGACCAAAGGTGTGGAAAACTCCTTGCCTTTCGAAACCAACAATTTCGGTATGCCGGCTATGGGCGGTTCCAACAACTACAACTTCCGTCCGTCAGCGATGGCTCAAGGCCAGAGAATCACGGTGACAGGTGCCAACCGCAACTACCGTGTGAGGGCGATGTACACCTACAATTCCGGTATCAATGCCAATGGCTGGGCTTTCTCTGCCAACCTCACCTACCGTTGGGCCAATGAGGGTTATGTGGAGGGAACATTCTACAACTCCCTCTCCTACTTCCTCGGTGTGGAGAAGATCTTCAACGACCACCACCGTGTGTCGCTCGTGACCTGGGGTAATCCTACGGAGCGCGCCACACAGGGAGCCGGCACCGACGAAACCTACTGGTTGGCTAACGATCGCTACTATAATCCCTATTGGGGTTATCAGGACGGCAAGAAGCGTTCATCACGTGTCGTTAACGACTGGGCTCCTACGGCGCTACTCACCTGGGACTTCCAGATTAACCAGAAGACCAAGCTGACCACTACGTTGATGGGACTCTACAGTATGTATGCACGTACCAAGCTTGACTACAACAACGCCGATAATCCTCAGCCAGACTATTGGAAGAACATGCCTTCGAGCTATTTCGATGTCTGGGATGAGACGGATGCCGCCAACCGCACTAATCAGGCTATAGCAGACTTTGAGCGGGCCCGCATGAATTGGATGAACAGTAAGGAAAGCCGTCAGATCAACTTCGACCAACTTTATTTCTCCAATAAGGTAGCAGGTGCACAGGGACAGGATGCCATGTACTACATCGAGAAGAACCATACGGACAACCTTACCCTGTCGCTCTCCTCATCTTTACAGAGAGAGATTAACCGGTTTGCCGCCATTAACACGGGTATCTCGCTGGCTACCAACAAGACCAGCCACTATGTCACGATGCACGACCTGTTAGGCGCCCTCTCTTTCCATAACATCAACACCTACGCTTTGGGACAGTACAATGCAGATGACCCACGCGTACAATACGATCTCAGGAATCCGAACGGCTTCGTGGGGGTAGGCGATCGTTTCTCATTTGACTTTGACTACCTCATAGACAAAGCCAACTGGTGGGCCACCTTCAAATACGACAAGGGGCGTATGCACTCTTTCGTCAGTGGACGTATCGGTGGTGTTGAGATGTCGCGCGACGGTAACATGCAAAACGGTATGGCACCAGAGAATTCATACGGTGAGAGCCCGTCAGCCTTCTTCCTGGACGGTGGCGGAAAGGCCGGTATTCACTATAACGTCGGCCAGGGTAATGTTGTTACCATTGGTGTCGGCTATGAGTGGAAGGCCCCGCAGGTTCGTACAGCTTTCATCTCGCCACAGGTGTGCAACGACTTCGTGACCGACCTGAAGAACGAAAAGGTGCTCAGTGCAGAACTCGGCTACCAGATCCAGTTACCCTGGATGAAGGCCAATATCACCGGTTACTACAGTCAGATCAAGGATGAAACCGAGTGGCAGAATTTCTACTACGACGACATCAACTCGTTCTCATACGTCTCGATGACGGGTATCAACAAGGAATACTACGGTGTGGAATGGGGTATCAACTTTAAACTTAGTAATGAGTTTAATATCAAGGCCATCGGCACCATCGCTGAGGCCAAGAACACCAACAATGCCCATGTCTGGTATATGAGTTCGACTACCGGCACCTATAACGACAATAACGACCACAAGCCGGAGTTAGTATTAAATAAGAACATGCGCGAGAGCGGTACACCGCTCACAGCAGCCAGTTTGATCTTCAGTTACCATAAGTGGGGATGGTTCATCGACCTGAACTGCAACTGGTACGACCGTATCTACCTCTCCTACTCGCCTTCGTTCCGCTACGAGTCAACCCTCCGCAACCGTCAGAATGCTGGAGAGACCGTTACCGACAACGATGGCAACATCCTGGAGAATGCTTTGGAACAGCAGAAAGGTAAGGGTGGCTTTATGCTCGATGCCTCTATCGGCCGCAGCCTCCGTCTGGGACGTGGACGCCAACTCAGCATCAACCTCTCGGTCACCAACCTGTTGAACAACCAGAAGATCGTCACCGGAGGTTACGAGCAGAGCCGAAGCGACTATACCGCCAGCGGAAACATCCGTGCCTACCGCTTCTCACTGAATCCCAAGAAGTTCTATACTTACGGAATTAATGGCATGTTGAACATCGGATATAAATTCTAAGACGTTATGAGACATATACATTATTATATTATAATAGCATTTGCCTGCGCCCTCTTTACTGGCTGTATGGACAATGACTGGGATATTCCAGGCACTGACGGCAGCGAATATGGTAATCAGGCCGTCACAGAGACCAACCTCGTAACCATCGCCCAGCTCAAGCAGAAATACGCTACCGTCATCTACAACGGTAGCTATGTTCAGTTCACGGAGCCCACACAAATCAAGGGTGTGGTGACTGGTAATGATGTTCAGGGCAATATCTACAACCAGATAGCCATCGAAGACGGCACTGGTTCCATGATTATCTGCGTGGCTCAAGGCGGAATGTTCGGACAACTGCAGGTCGGACGCGAGATTATCGTAGAGTTGCAAGATCTTTACATCGGCAGCTATGGCCAGCAGCCAGAGATCGGCACGCCCTATACCAACAAGAATGGACGCACCTACGTCAGCCGTATGCCGAGAAGTCTCTGGCAGTCGCATTTCAAGATGCTCGATTTGAAGAGTACCAGTCCCATGGAGTTCGACAAGACGATGCTCGGCAATGCCGACTATCTGAAAGAGAACTGCGGACGGCTCATGACCATCAGGGGTGTAAAGTTCCAAGGTGCCAATGGCAAGAAGGTCTTTGCAGCCGACAAGGACAAGGACGCTGCCAACAGCGTGAACCGTTCCTTGCAGGGCATCTCTTCGAACCAGCTCGTGGTACGCACCAGCACTTATGCCGACTTTGCCAACAAGCCTCTGCCACAGGGAGAGGTTGACATCACAGGCATCTTCACCCGCTATAACAACACCTGGCAGGTGCTCATCCGCGAAGAAAGCGACATCGTAGAACACAAATAAAAACCAATAAGAATATGAAAAAGATCTATAACATACTGATGGCCGCCGCCATCGCGCTCGGCACCTTTACCAGCTGTGAAGATGTGCCCATGCCATTCAACAACCCGCTCGACTACCTCGAGCCAGATCCTGATGAAATAGTTATCGAACCCACTGGCGACGGTACAAAGGACAATCCATTCAACGTGGCTGGCGTCCTAGCCTACCTCGAAGAACTCGGTCCTGATGTGGAGTCGACGAAGGACATCTATATCACAGGTGTAGTGACCGTCGTGAAAGAGCAGTTCAGCACCCAGTACGGCAATGCCCAGTTCGTAATCTCTGATAACGATGAGGGCACCAACCAGTTCACCTTCTACCGTGGTCTATACTTAGGCAACAAGAAGTACAACAACGAAAACGATGTAAATATCCAAGAGGAAGATGTGGTTGTCATCTGCGGAAAGATTGTCAACTATAAGGGCAGCACACCGGAGACCGTACAGAACAAGGCCTATGTTGTTTCCATCAACGGCAAAGGAGCAGATGTGCCCGATAATACAACAGGTGAAGCGAAAGGCACTGGCACGCAAGCTGATCCTTACAATGTGGCAGGTGTGCTGAATTACCTCAATACCTTAGGTGCTGATGTCAACTCACCCAGTGAAGTCTACATTAAAGGTAAGATTAAGACCATCACAGAACAGTTTGGCACTCAGTATGGCAATGCTACATTCACAATGATTGACGAAGGTTTTGGTGCTACATTTACAGCCTATCGTATTCTATACCTCGGCAATAAGAAATATACAGAGGGTGACTTGCTCAATGAAGGTGACGATGTCATCGTTTGTGGTAAGGTTGTCAACTATCGTGGCAACACGCCAGAGACCGTTCAAGGCTCAGCCTACCTTTACTCACTAAACGGCAAGACCGGTGATGGTGGTGGCGGCAATGAAGGCTCTCCCAAAGGCACAGGAACACAGGCTGATCCCTACAATGCTGCAGGTGCCAATGCCTATATAGCCACATTAGCTGCAGACACAGAAAGCGACAAGGACATCTATGTCAAGGGTAAGATTATCAGCATCGAGGATAAGAACCAGTTCAATACCAATTATGGTAACTGCACATTCTACATCTCCGACGACGGTAACGAAAATGGCTCTAAGTTCTACGTCTTCCGTACCTACTATCTGGGCAATGTCAAGTATACTGACGACTCTTGGACCAAGCCCAAGGCTGGCGACGAGGTGGTTATCTGTGGAAAGGTAATCAACTACAAGGGTAATACGCCGGAAACCGTTGCAAACAAGAGCTATATCTATTCACTCAATGGAAAGACAGATGGTGGTGGCGGTGGTACCACAACTGATGTGGGCAGTATCGACAATCCCAAAACTTGTACAGAGGCCCTGGCCATTATTAACGCACTTGACGACGGTGCTACAACCGACGATGCCTATTACGTCAAGGGAAAGATTACCAAGATCGTGACTGCTGAGGACAAGATCGCCCAGTATAAGAACATAGACTACTGGATTTCAGACGGTACAAGCGAGATTGAGGTGTTCCGTGGCAAGAATGTTGATAATACCGACTTCACTGGGCCTGGTGAGATTAACGTTGGTGACGAGGTAGTTGTTTTAGGCAAACTTCAGAAGTTTGTCAAGAACGGCAACATGACACCAGAAATGGCACAGGGCAACTACATCGTGAAGCTCACTAAGGGCAGTGGCACTGCTGACAAGGGTACTACAGCAGACAATCCCTTTACCCCAGCAGAGGCCAATGCTTTCACCGCTGCCCTCGAAGCCGACAAGGCTACAGAGACGAACTATTTCATCAAGGGTAAGATCATCGAAATCACCGACAAGAACCAGTTCTCTACCCAATATGGCAACTGCACGTTCTACCTCTCCGACGACGGTACTGATAAGGACGGTAAGTTCTATGTCTATCGCTGTTACTATCTGGGCAACCAGAAATATTCCGACGACTCATGGACCAAGCCCCAAGCTGGCGACGAAGTAGTCATCTGCGGACAACTGGTGAACTTCAAGGGCACGACCCCTGAGACGGTCCAAAACAAGAGTTATATCTACTCCTTAAACGGCAAAACATCAGCCAGAAGGAGGTAATTGATATGATAAACAGCAAATAATTGAAGAAAAATTTGGCTGGGTGCGAAATTCTTAGTAATTTTGCACCCGCTTTATGCGCAAATAGTTTTTAAACATTAATATTTTAACTCAAAATGAAAAAAGGAATTCATCCAGACAACTATCGCCCCGTCGTGTTTAAGGACATGTCCAACGGCGATATGTTCCTCTCGAAGTCCACAGCAAAGACGAATGATACAGTGGAATTCGAAGGCGAAACTTACCCAGTGGTAAAAGTCGAAATCTCTAGCACCTCTCACCCGTTCTACACTGGTAAGAGCAAGCTCGTTGACACGGCAGGTCGTGTTGATAAGTTCATGAGCCGCTACGGTAAGGCTGCGAAGAAGTAAGAGCATAACCGCAAGAATTATAAAAGGTGCGTCCATGGTAGTTGCATATGCCTGGCCGCACCTTTTTTGCAAAACCAACAACAAATGAAACAACTAAAATCCCTTTTTACCCTACTTTCCCTACTCGCCCTGCTCACACTGTCTTCCTGCAGCAAGGACGAGAACGATGCCAAATTGCCTGGCATTGCAGAAAACAAAAACAAGAATCTGACGAGTGTCTATCCGGAAGCCGCTCGTCTGGAGTTTCCTAAACTGAAAGGAGGACAAAGCATCGTTTTGGTACATCGCACCAACGACAAATACGGTGTGAACTTCTGCACGGAATGGGATACACAGAAAAAATCACAGCGCTGGTCGTGTTACCAGATGCACGATGGCAACTACGGTGGCAGTGTCGGGCGCTATCAGGAAGGCTATCCTTACGATGATCAGTTGGATTATACCAATTATTTCACAATGGGTGACGGTATGCCTTTCGATCCCTTCTGGAGTTCGGGATATGACCACGGACATATCTGCCCGTCAGCAGACCGCCAGTATTCTAAGGAAGCCAACCGCCAGACCTTCTTCCTCACCAACATGCAGCCACAGCGTAATGTCTTCAACGCAGGTGTTTGGGCTACGATGGAGCAACAGGTGAGAAACTGGAACAGAGGTTCATTCCGCGATACGCTCTACGTCTGCAAGGGAGGCACCATCGATCGCGATGACCAGATTTCACGTATCCTTTCCAATGGGCTCATTGTGCCCAAATACTTCTTTGTTGCACTGCTCTGCAAGAACCAAAGCGGCTACAAGGCAATGGCCTTCTGGATAGAGCATAAGGACAAGGATTCTGATTACCCCAAGGACAATCAGGGCAACTACCAGCTGAGTCCCTATGTGACCAATATCCGTGAGCTGGAAACCCTTACTGGCATTGATTTCTTCTGCAATCTCGACGACGAGACTGAGAACCATGTGGAGACGTTAGACGTGGAGAAGGTCAAAAGCGCCTGGGGGTTGCAAAAGTGATTTTTTTTGCATTTTATTTGGCATTGCAAAATAAAATACTTATCTTTGTACCCACGAACCTACACATATATTTATATATAGAAAATGAAGACTATTTATGAGTTCTCTGTCAAGGACAGAAAAGGAAAGGACGTTTCCCTCAAGGAATACGCCAATGAAGTGTTGCTCATTGTGAATACGGCTACTAAATGTGGCTTTACACCACAGTATGATGAACTCGAGGCCCTCTACAAAAAATATCATATCCAGGGCTTTGAAATTCTCGACTTCCCTTGCAACCAGTTTGGACAGCAAGCCCCAGGCACCGACGAGAGTATCCATGAGTTCTGTAAGCTTAACTTTGGCACAGAATTCCCCCGTTTCAAGAAAATCAAGGTGAATGGCGACGACGCTGATCCCCTCTTTAAGTTCCTCCAGCAGGAGAAAGGTTTCGCCGGCTGGGATATGGAGCACCCCATCGCCCACATCCTTGACGACATGCTATCAAAAGCTGACCCCGACTATCAGCAGAAGCCGGATATCAAATGGAACTTCACCAAATTCCTGATTAACAAGAAAGGACAGGTAGTAGCCCGTTTCGAGCCCACAGAGAAAATCGAGAACATTGCAGCTCAAATCGAGCTGTTGCTACATTAGTTTTCTGAATAATCCGAATATATGAGAACCAAATGTTTGATTATTGGCAGCGGTCCCGCAGGGTATACCGCTGCCATTTATGCCTCCAGAGCTAATCTTAATCCCATCGAGTACTGCGGTCTTCAGCCCGGTGGACAATTAACCCAAACCACGGAAGTAGAAAATTTTCCAGGCTATCCCCAAGGGGTAGACGGCAACCAGATGATGATGGACCTCAGAGAGCAAGCCGAACGTTTTGGCACGGATATCCGCGACGGCGAGATCGTCAAGGTTGATTTTTCCAAAGCTCCCTATCTCTGTACGGCAGAAGACGGCACGGAAATCGAGGCAGACACCGTTATCATTGCCACAGGCGCCTCTGCCAAGTATCTAGGACTCGACGACGAGCGCAAATACAACGGCATGGGGGTTTCTGCCTGTGCTACCTGTGACGGCTTTTTCTACCGCAAGAAAACGGTGGCTGTAGTCGGTGGTGGTGACACTGCCTGTGAGGATGCCCTCTACCTCTCCAATCTTGCAAAGAAAGTATTCCTAATTGTCCGCAAGCCATACCTACGTGCGTCGCAAGTCATGCAACAACGTGTGAGAGCCACTGAGAACATCGAGATACTTTTCGAGCATAATACCATTGGACTATTTGGCGAAAACGGCGTAGAAGGCGCGCATCTCGTGAAACGCAAGGGCGAAACTGACGAATCGTTCGTCGACATTGCCATCGATGGTTTCTTCCTGGCCATTGGCCACAAGCCGAATACTGACATCTTCAAGGAGTGGCTGGAGACGGATGAGGTTGGTTATCTGAAGAAGATAGACGGCACCCCGAAGACCAAGATTCCTGGCGTTTATGTGGCTGGCGACTGTGCAGACCCAGTTTACCGTCAAGCTATCTCTGCTGCCGGTTCAGGTTGTCAGGCTGCTATCGAGGCAGAAAGATATCTGTTGAACAGATAGCTCCCGGTATAAGACGCAAAAAAGGCTCGTTTCACAACGAGCCTTTTTCATAAAAACTAAATTAATCAACCATAAACCTTAACCATTAAAAATCTTTTCTGATGCAAAGATAGGGTATTATTAAACAATAGGGGTTGATTAATAATTATTTGAGGTTTAAAAATCGATATTTCACGCATTTTTGATATAATTTCACGATATTTCTACATATTTCGCCATAAAAACACATCTTTTTGCCTTAAAAAGTTGATTATTCACGCATTTTTCTTATCTTTGCACCATCAAAATGAATCAACATGAACTTGAGGATTATTCTCATTTTAGCAATTATAGCTATTGTAACGATTGTTCTGCTGTTTGGAAGGAATGTCTTTCAACGTAGTAAGCGCGTCAGACGGCGGCTGCAGATGGGACAAATATTCACCAATATCACCCATGAGTTGCTGACACCACTTACAGTTATTTCAGCTTCCGTGGATCAGTTACGAGAAGAAGCGCCCCAATACAACCAAAATTACGACCTGATGCAGATGAACATCCAGCGTATGGTTCGGCTACTTCAGCAAATCCTCGAAACCAGCAAGTCGCAGGCTGGCGAATTGAAGCTCCTCGTCGCCCAAGGCGATGTCATGCAATACATCTATAATACCGCACATTGTCTGCAGCCACTCATGGACAAGAAACAATTGAAATTCTCCATCGAATGCAGTCCGCAAAGCATGATGGGCTGGATAGATACAGACAAACTCGATAAAATCATTTATAACCTACTTTCAAATGCAGCTAAATACACCAACGAAGGCGAAGTGACACTTCAAGCCTGGACCAGTCGCAATTACGACTATATATATATTAAGGTACGCGACACCGGCAGTGGTATCCCCAAAGAGAAGATGAAAAAACTCTTCCAGCGATTCTATGATGGAGAATACCGACAACACAAAACCATCGGCACAGGACTGGGACTCGCCTTGACACGTGACCTGGTACGCCTGCACAAGGGTACCATCAACTGCGAGAGTGAAGAAGGCAAAGGCACCACATTCAACTTAAAAATCCCAATCACTAAGGAAACCTTCAGACCTGACCAGATTGATGAGAAACATGAGATTGACCAAACGGTCCCCAAAGACACGATCACCGATATTACTTCGATGGTGCCTGAAATGAATACGAAGATGGACACCAACGATCTACTAGTCGATGACGCCTACCGTATTCTGGTAGTAGAAGACAACCCCGAGTTGCTTATGCTGATGCATCACATACTGAAGAGCCAATACCGCGTCTTGGTAGCCAAAAACGGCAAGGAAGCCCTCAAGATCGTCCACAAGACACCAATCGACCTCATCGTCTCCGATGTGATGATGCCTGAAATGACCGGTCTCGAATTAACTCATGAACTCAAGGAAGACCCCAAATACAGCCACCTGCCCATCATCCTCTTGACCGCCAACACCCAAGAGGAAGACGAGGAGGAAGCCCTCAAGATAGGCGCTGACGAGTATCTTACCAAACCCTTCCGTCTGGGCGAACTGAGATTACGTATCGACAACATCATTGAAAACCGCAGACGCGCCCTTCAAGACTTTGCCCTAAGAGCAGGCGCGAGTGAAAATGACATGCAGGAAACCGTTCTGACACCGGAACAGATCTTCCTGGAGAAAGCCTTGAATTGCATCCACGAGCATCTTGACGACAGCAACTACGACCGTGATGCCTTCGCTGCCGACATGGGTGCTAGTTCATCAACCCTCTACAACAAGCTTCGTGCCATCACAGGTATGAACGTCACCACCTTCATCCGCGACGTACGTATGAAAGAGGCCCGCCGACTTGCAGAAAAAGACCCCAGTATGCGCGTCAGTGACCTCGCATACAGAGTAGGATTCCAGGATCCGAAGTACTTCTCCACCTGTTTTAAGAAGTATTTTGGCATCCAGCCCAAGGAGTTCATGGACAGCCTTAACGCCTGAAACTGCAAAAAAAACAAAATTATCAATTGTCAATTATCAATTGTCAATTAATTATTGTACCTTTGCACACGGATATCTCTTAATCCAAAACTTTACAATTATGGCTAAACAGAAAAAATTCATCCTCCAAGAGAGTGAGATTCCAACACAGTGGTACAACATTCAGGCAGACATGCCCAACAAGCCGATGCCTCCCATCCATCCTGCAACTAAGCAGCCATTGGGTGTAGACGACTTGGCACACATCTTCCCCCGTGAATGCTGTGTGCAGGAACTAGACACAGAACATCGCTGGATCGATATTCCAGAAGATGTACTCGAGAAGTACAAGTACTATCGCAGCACACCATTAGTTCGTGCCTACGCCCTCGAAGAGGCCATCGGTACTCCAGCCCACATCTATTTCAAGAATGAATCAACCAATCCTCTTGGTTCACACAAGATCAACTCTGCCCTACCCCAGTGCTACTATGCCAAGCAGGAAGGAACGACAAACGTGACCACAGAGACCGGTGCCGGTCAGTGGGGCGCAGCTCTCAGCTATGCCGCCAAAATCTACGGTCTCGACTGTGCCGTATATCAGGTGAAGATCACCATGCAGCAGAAACCTTACCGCAGTAGCATCATGCGCACATTCGGCGCTGTCGTTGAGGGCTCTCCCTCGATGTCAACCCGTGCCGGTAAGGACATCCTCACCAAGGATCCTACCCATAGTGGATCTCTTGGCACAGCCATCTCTGAGGCTGTTGAACTGGCCACCACCACTCCCAATTGTAAATACACCCTTGGTTCCGTCCTCAACCACGTAGGCCTGCACCAAACCATCATCGGTCTTGAGGCCGAGAAGCAGATGCAGATGGCTGGCGAGTATCCCGACATGGTGATTGGCTGCTTTGGCGGTGGATCCAACTTTGGCGGTATCGCCTTCCCTTTCATGCGCCACAAGATCCTCGAGGGCAAGAACACCGAATTCATCGCTGCCGAGCCCGACAGCTGTCCGAAGCTCACACGTGGCCAGTTTCGCTACGACTTCGGCGACGAGGCCGGATACACCCCGCTGCTGCCAATGTATACCTTGGGTCATAACTTCAAGCCCTCCAACATCCACGCCGGTGGCCTGCGCTATCACGGTGCCGGTATGATCATCAGCCAGCTCATCAAAGACGGTTACATGTACGGTGTCGACATTCCTCAGCTCGAGACCTTCGAGGCAGGTATGCTCTTCGCACGCACGGAGGGTATCATCCCTGCCCCTGAGAGCTGTCACGCCATCGCAGCTACCATCCGCGAGGCTAAAAAGTGCAAGGAGACTGGTGAGGAGAAAGTCATCCTCTTCAACCTCTCTGGTCACGGACTCATCGATATGCCGTCGTACGAGGCTTTCATCAAGGGCGACTTGCAGAACTACACCGTCACCGATGAGATGATTGCAGAGAATTTAGCTGAACTCGATAAGTAACAATAACAATAAAAATCCCTCGCCAGTTGGCGAGGGATTTTTATTATGCGATATCAATCTGTCTTGAAACCTTCACTTTCTCTTCAACGAGCTTAGGAAGTTCGACAGTGAGGACGCCATGCTCAACCTTGGCGGAGATATCCTCCTTCTTGACATCATCCGGCAGAATCAGTGTCTGCTCAAACTTTGAGTACGAGAACTCGCGACGCAGGTAGCGCGTGTTCTTATCTTCCTCCTTCTTCTCATTCTTCTGCTCCATCTTGATGATCAGGTTGCCCTCATCATTAATGTGTACATTAAAGTCCTCCTTTTTCATGCCCGGTGCAGCGAGCTCTACGGTATAGGCCTTGTCGCTTTCTTTCACATTGATAGCCGGTGCCGTACAATTAGCCTTAGGCATAAAGTCTGTGTCAAACAAATCATTAAACACTGACGGAATCCAACTGTTTGTTCTCATAACTGGCATCATAATCATTACCTCCTAATTATGTTTTAAATTGTTAATACTATTCGATGTAAACTTAGCTTACTTGAAGCATCGTTCACAAAGAATAATGCAAGAAAAATGCCAGAGTGTAATAGAGTGTCAATCTGTCAGAATTGCACGACAGATTGTCAGAGCAGTTCCAACAGAAGGAACCGGAGAAATGACGATGGACCGCTTGCCGTTGGCCTCGCGGAAATTGCATTGACGGGGATTCCGAGAAACATAGTTAAGAACCTTGCCGAAGACTTCGCTTTGGTAATAAGGACTGTCGTCATTACTGACGAAAAACAGGAACATCTTCTGCTGTTTCAGCATGATCTTCTCTATGCCAAGCTGTTTGCCATTTGCACGGAGAGGCACGACACGAATCAATTCTTCGGCCACCTCAGGAATCTCACCAAATCGATCTCTCAGTCGGCTCCGATAAGCCTCCAAAGCCGCATCAAGGTCATTGCGATTGGCCAGATTGTCGAGTTCACGGTAGAGCAACATCCGTTCTGAGTCGTTGGGAACATACTGATCAGGGAAGTACATCTCAATGTCTGATTCGAGGGCGCAATCATCGACGAAAGCAATATGGACATATATCTTAGGAGAACCAGTATTACTAGCCCGGCTAGTCTGACTAGGATTACTAGAATGGCTTGCAGCGGATTCGGCTGCAGAGAACTCCGGCTCTTCGTTGTACAACTCAGCCATCGCCTGGTTGAGGATCTTCTGATAGGTTTCATAGCCAAGGTCGGAGATAAAGCCCGACTGTTCGGAACCCAAAAGATTACCTGCACCACGGATGTCAAGGTCTTGCATGGCAATGTTGATACCGGAGCCGAGGTCGGAGAAATTCTCGAGGGCCTCCAGCCGACGACGCGACTCAGGATTGAGGGCAGCCAACGGCGGTGCCAACAGATAACAAAAAGCCTTACGATTGCCACGTCCCACGCGACCTCTCATCTGATGCAGATCGGAAAGTCCAAAGTTATGTGCACCGTTGATGATGATGGTATTGGCATTGGGGATATCGATTCCGTTCTCCACAATGGTAGTGGAGAGCAATACATCGTAGTCATAATTAGAAAAGTCGAGCACAATCTTCTCCAATTCTTCAGGCTTCATCTGTCCATGTCCGATGGCGATTCGAGCATCGGGGATGTATTTATGGATCATTTCGGCGATATGTGTCAAGTCGCTGATGCGGTTGTTGACGAAATAGACCTGACCATTGCGCGACATCTCAAAGTTGATAGCATCGGTGATAATCTCCGCGCCAAAGGTATGGATCTCCGTCTGGATAGGATAGCGGTTAGGAGGCGGTGTCTGTATAACACTCAAATCGCGAGCTCCGACGAGTGAGAACTGGAGGGTTCTTGGAATAGGTGTGGCCGACATGGTGAGCGTGTCGACATTTGACTTCATCTGGCGCAACTTTTCCTTAGTGGAAACACCAAACTTCTGTTCCTCATCGATAATAAGCAGGCCGAGATCCTTGAACTTCACCGTCTTACCGATGAGCTTATGCGTACCTATAATAACATCTATTTTGCCTTCAGCCAGGTCTTTAAGCACCTGTGTAGTCTGCTTGGCACTTTTGGCCCTCGTCAGATAGTCCACTCGGACAGGCATATCTTTTAGGCGGGAAGAGAACGTGCGGAAATGCTGATAGGCCAGGACGGTCGTCGGCACCAGCACAGCCACCTGTTTCCCGTCGCAGGCTGCCTTGAAAGCTGCACGCACCGCCACCTCGGTCTTTCCGAAGCCCACATCGCCACAGACAAGACGGTCCATCGGACGGGCGCGTTCCATATCCTGCTTCACATCGAGTGTCGCCTTCAATTGATCAGGCGTATCCTCATAAATGAAACTGGCCTCAAGTTCATGCTGCAGATAGGAGTCGGGACCGAAAGCGAAGCCCTTTTCACGGCGACGCTTGGCATAGAGTCTGATTAGGTCGCGGGCTATGTCCTTGATATGTTTCTTGGTGCGCTCTTTCAGCCGTTCCCACTGGCCTGTACCCAATGTCGAAAGCCGTGGGGGTTCGCCATTGTCCTGAGACTTGTATTTCGAGACCTTATAGAGGGAATGGATGGAGACATAGATGCTACCGCCACCGTTGTAGAGGATCTTGATCATCTCCTGATAGCCATCCCCTTGGGGCATACGCACCAAACCGCCGAACTTTCCTACGCCATGATCGACATGCACCACAAAGTCGCCAATCTCAAACTGCTGGATTTCCTTCAGCGTAAGGGCCATCTTACCACTACGGGCCTTGTCGCTCTTGAGGTTATATTTATGGAAGCGGTCGAATATCTGATGGTCAGTGAAGACGCATATTTTCAGATCATCATCTGCAAAACCTTCATGGAGGGTCTTATCAACGGGGGTGAACTCAATGGAGACGGTTCCAAATGAGTTCTCATATGACGACTCACTCGGAACCGTCCCCATTGAGTTTAAAATCTCCCGGAGGCGTTCATTCTGTTTCTGACTGTCAGCAAGGATATAGATCTGATAGTCTTTCAACCGGTAGTCTTCGAAAGTCTGTTTCAACAGATCGAAGTTCTTATGGAAAAGCGGCTGGACGGTGATATTGAACCGCAGCGTGGCATTAGGCTGCACTGACGGGCGATGGCCGAACTCGATACGGCGGAACGTGTCGGCATCAGCCATGAACTGCGCACCCGTGATGAGCTGCGACTCCTTGTGCATCTGCCGTTCTATCTCCTGACGTTCCATCTCGGTAGCACCCTCTATCATCTCAATCCTGGCTTGAGAAGAGAAGCCCTCCTGATAGGTACGGTCAATAGCATCACGCACATAATGATAGTCCTTTGTCACCAACACCGTATCCTCAGGTACGAACGAGAGGAATGGCACCTTATCATCAACTGTCACCAATTCCGGGACAATCTCAATCTTATCCCTTTGTTCTTTCGACAACTGGTCCTCCACCTCAAAGGTACGGATACTGTCAATGTCCTCGCCGAAAAAATCGATTCGATAGGGATATTCACAACTAAAGGAATAGATATCGAGAATGGAGCCACGCAGAGCAAACTGACCCGGTTCATAGACATAATCCACCTCACGGAAGCCGAATTCGCGTAAAGTCTTCTCAATATCCATAACGGCTATTGTCTGGTCTTTCTCCAAGACCAATGTCCGTTCATCGAGACTCTTCTTCGACACAACCAGTTCGGCCACAGCCTCGGGATAGGTGATAATATAGAGGTGAGAAGACATCCTTGCCATCACTTCTGTACGAAGGATCTCACTAGCAGCATCGCGCTGGGCATACTTGATGGCACGACGATAGCTACTAGGGAAGAAGAGCACCCGCCTGTCGCCCATCAACTGCGTCAGATCGTGGTAGAAATAACCCGCCTCCTCAGCATCCTGCAGGATAAAAAGTAAGGGACTTCTGCATTTCGAGGACAGGCTACCGAAGAGCATCGGGGCACTGGAGCCCAACAGACCCTCGAGGAAAATCGTCTTTACCGAAGATTTGCCCATCGCCTGCGCCAATGCCGACACTTGCGGCAACTTGGCATAAACTTTCTCTAATTCCTGTATATTCATTAGAAATTGTGTGCAAAATTACTAAAATTTCTGCGATTAGCGTATGCTTATCACATATTTTTATTAATTTTGCAGCGTAATAACTCAGATTATGCACGTAAGCGACAGCATTGTAATTATCCCGACGTATAACGAGAAGGAAAATATCGAAAAGATTATCCGAGCTGTTTTCGGCTTGGAGAAATGCTTCCATATCCTCGTTATCGACGATGGTTCTCCCGATGGAACAGCAGCCATCGTGAAAAGACTGATCAACGAGGAATTCGGTGATCGGCTTTTCATCCTGGAGCGCAATGGGAAACTCGGTCTCGGTACAGCGTATATCGCAGGCTTTAAATGGGCTTTGGAACGAGACTATGAGTACATCTTCGAGATGGATGCCGATTTCAGTCATGATCCCAACGATTTGCCCAGGCTTTATAGCGCCTGTCATGATGAAGGCTACGACCTGGCCATTGGTAGTCGGTATATCTCTGGCGTGAATGTTGTCAACTGGCCCATCGGTCGCGTGCTGATGAGTTACTTTGCCTCAAAATATGTACGTATCGTAACAGGCTTCAAGGTACACGATACGACCGCCGGTTTCAAGTGCTACAAACGTCGTGTGTTGAAAACCATCGAACTCGACAAGATACGTTTCAAAGGTTACGGATTCCAGATTGAGATGAAATATACCGCCTATAAAATAGGATTCAAAATCAAGGAAGTCAGCGTCATATTTGTCAATCGCCGTGAGGGAACGAGTAAGATGTCAGGCGGCATCTTCGGTGAAGCCTTCTTCGGTGTTATGCAGCTCAGATGGGACGGATGGACAAGGAATTATCCAAAACCGGTTGAAAGCTGAAAAATGAGAATAGTGAGTGAAGAGTATTATTAAGATATTATATTGGGGATATCAATTGGTGATAGGGTTGCCGCTGCTGGTAATCCTGACGATTGTAACGGCATTGGTGGTGGGTATCGGGACAACCCTCGGCAACGGTCACTTCTGGGGTTACTATCCAGGTCACTGGTGGGGCAAGCTCATTCTGAAACTATTTCTGATTCCCGTCAAGGTGAAAGGCCATGAGCATTTGGAAAAAGAACAGAGTTACGTGTTTGTTGCCAATCATCAGGGCTCATTCGACATTTTCCTTATTTATGGTCATTTAGGCCGCAACTTCAAGTGGATGATGAAACAGCAGTTGCGCAAGATACCCTTCGTGGGCTATGCCTGTGAAAAGTCGCACCAGATATTCGTCGATAAACGGGGGCCTAGCAAGATCCGCAAGACCTACGAGGATGCCCGCGATATACTGAAGGAAGGTTATAGTGTGACGATATTCCCAGAGGGTGCCCGCACTTTCACCGGTCACATGTCCCATTTCAAGAAAGGAGCCTTCGCCCTGGCCGACGAACTGCAGTTGCCTGTTGTTCCCCTGACCATCAACGGCAGTTTCGACATTCTGCCACGTATGAAAGGCTTCAACTTCATCAACTGGCATCCGCTGACACTAACCATTCATCAGGCCATCTACCCCATTGGTCAGGGACCAGAGAATGTGGATGCCACTCTGCGACAGGCTTATGACTCCGTGATGTCGTCGCTCAACCCGAAATATCAAGGATTCGTGGAAAACCCAGACCAATGATAGCACGTGCACCCTATCTGTTCCTACTGCTGATCATCATCCCTGATCTGTATTTCGACCTTCACTATTGGCGGCATAAGAATTCTGCCGGACAACGGTTCTGTCGCTGGCTCCCAACCATCGGACTTATTGCCTATACCATCTATCTGATGTACGAAAGGAACTTCATTCCAGACAATCCCGACATTATATATATATACCTCTTTTTGTTAGGACTCATCGCCATCCCCAAGATGGTTTATATGCTTTTTTCTATGACAGGCCACTTATGCAGTCTTCTGTTTCATAAGAAGAATAGTACCCGTCCTCACAAGAACTATGGCAATCTGCTCGGACTGCTCTTTGTGCCTATTCTCTGGTATATTCTCTTTTATGGTTCTTTTGTCGGTTTCCATGAACTGGATATCAACCATCAGACATACGTCTCTCCCGACCTACCAAAGGCCTTCAACGGCTATCGTGTCCTGCTGTTCTCCGATGCCCATGTGGGCACCTATGCCGGCAAGCGACAACACTTGCTGCAACGTGCTGTCAACAGCATCAATGCCCTGCGTCCTGACTTAATCGTCTTTACGGGCGATATCCAAAACACCAAGCCACAAGAATTGTACCAACAGATGGACATCCTCTCAAAATTAAAAGCCAAGGACGGCATCTATTCTGTACTCGGCAACCATGACTATGCGAAATACGTTGACTGTAGCGAGGCAGAGAAGGAGGCGAACTGTCGTGAGACCATCAGTTTGGAAAAACAATTAGGCTGGAAGCTTTTGCTTAACAGTCACCAAATCATTGAACGCGGTAAAAGCAGGATTGTCATTGCCGGCATGGAGAACGACGGCGATGGCAAGCGCTTCCCTCAGAAAGGCAATATCAGCATGACTTTGAAAGGTGTTGACAACGAGGACTTCATCCTGATGCTTGAACACGACCCTTCCGCATGGCGACGTAAAATCATCCCCGACGGACGAGCCCAACTCACCCTCAGCGGTCACACTCACAAGATGCAGTTTACACTTTTCGGTTGGTGTCCGTTATCCCTCACTGGTTCTGATTTCAATGGCTGGTATACAGAAGGTCAGCAGGCGCTTTTCGTCACGGCGGGCTTAGGCGGACTGATTCCCTTCCGTTTTGATGCCCCTGGCGAAATCGTAATGTTTACGCTGAAGAGTAAATAATGAATGGTTTAGTTAAGGTTAGCGGCTAGGAATTTGCGGCAGACCTCCACAGGCAATCCACGCCGACGAGCATAATCCTCCAACTGGTCTTCGCCGATCTTCCCTAAATTGAAATAATGGGCCTGAGGAAGGGCCATCATCAGACCGCTGACACTGGCGTGTGGCTTCATGGCTCCACTCTCCGTCAGGCGAATACCTATCTGTTTCATGTCTATCAGTTCGTCGAGTACAAAATTAAGACTCGTGTCAGGCAGCGAGGGATAACCAACGGCAGGGCGGATACCTTGGAACTTCTCGACAAGCATCTCTGGAATCGTCAGGTGCTCATCCATAGCATAGCCCCAAATGTCTTTTCTAACATGCTCGTGCATCCGTTCTGCTGCAGCCTCTGCCAGACGGTCTGCCAACAACTGAGCCATCATCTTCTGATAAGGATCCGCATCGAAATCCGTTTCGAGACCCATATCCGCAGAAGTGGCAAAAATGCCGATTTTAGAAGTGAGAGGTGAGAGGTGAGAAAGGCTACGGGTAGGCGAGCTTTGCTCGGGAATGGTGAGAGATACGTGTTGCGGACTGACGAAATCCGAGAGACAAAGGTATGGCGGTTCGCCCTGCTGCTGTCGCAAACAAGGTATTCTGCGAATTTGAGGTGTTTTCTCACCTCTTACTACTATATCATCGCCATCGGCATTTGCCTCGAAAAGTTCAAAGAGGGCATAGGCATGATAGCGTCCTTCCCATTGGACCAGGAGCGTTTCTGCCTCCTGACGCAGGCGTGCTTTCTCATCCTCATTCCTCACCTGCCAGGCAAAGAAGAAATAGGCCCAGTTGATGTAAGGCGCTATCTCATGGATATCATAGGTAATAATCATCTGAAAACGACAGGCTGTCCGATATAGTCTGAATCTACCACGCCATCAGCATAGACCGTATGGCCGTTACAAAGAGTGCGTTCCACACGCCAAAGAAACATGTGTCCCTCCATCGGACTCCATCCACATTTGCTTTGGATCATGCTCTTCGTGCAGACCCATGCCGTATTGGGACGCACTAGCACCAGATCTGCCTGGTAGCCCTCACGGATAAAGCCACGATGACGAACCTCAAAAAGACGGGCAGGATTGTGACACATCAACTCCACAAGCCGTTCCAAAGATAGGATGCCATTATCCACCAACTCCAGCATCGTTACCAGCGAGAACTGAATCATCGGCATCCCACTGACAGCCTTCGCACAGCCACCTTCCTTCTGAGATAATAGATGAGGCGCATGGTCTGTACCGACGACCGTAATACGTCCATCCGTGAGAGCCTGCTGCAAGGCCTCACGATCGCGTTCTGTCTTAATAGCAGGATTACACTTAATGCGAGTGCCCAGACGAGCATAGTCGCGATCATAAAAATAGAGATGACTCACCGTCGCCTCAGCGGTAATGTTTGAGAGGTGAGAGGTGAAAGGTGAATGATGAGAGAAATGATTTGTTGGCAATAGGTCCAATTCCTTGGCGGTTGTCAAATGGGCGATGTGCAGGCGGGCGTGATATTTTGTGGCCAATTCCACTGCTAGATGTGTACTCTCATAACAAGCCTCCTCACTCCGGATCTCCGGATGGTGAATCACGGTGGGATCCTCGCCATATTTCTTCTTTGATTCCGCCATGTTACGGTTAATGATGGCCGTATCCTCACAATGCGCCATAATCGGCAACTTCGCGGAGGAGAACAACTGTTCCAACGATTCACGACGATCTACTAGCATATTGCCCGTAGAACTGCCCATAAACAGCTTGATACCTGGGATACGGTGAGGATCCAGTTGCTCAAAAAGGGAGATATTGTCGTTGGTGGCACCAAAGAAGAAACTATAATTGACGTGGCTCTTTTCTGCGGCCAAAGCAAATTTCTCTTCAAGCGCCTTCAAAGTCGTTGTCTGAGGCACTGTATTCGGCATATCAAAATAGGTGGTCACGCCACCTGCCGCTGCCGCACGACTCTCCGAATCGATATCGGCCTTCTCTGTCAAGCCAGGCTCACGGAAGTGGACGTGCTCGTCGATGATGCCTGGCAAAACAAAACATCCCGAAGCATCAATGACCTCATCAGATGATGCTTCGGGATATAGGTTTCCTTGAATAATCTGCGTTATCTTGCCGTCTTCGATGACGATGGTACCATCGAACGTCTTGCCTTCATTGACAATGGTTCCACCCAGGACAACAGTTCTCATTTCTGGGGAAGATTAGTCAGAGGCACATGCATGGAGTCAGGCAAAGTATGTGGAGGCGGTACGGATGCGGCCTCAGCAGGAGCTACTTGCGGTGTATCGTCGACCAAACCGTTCTCACGGACCTGAATCTCATTGGCAGTCTTATAGTATTCACTCACATAAGGGTCTGACTTGAATTTCTGCGTCGCCTTGCTCATGATGTCCTCTATCTGAGGTGTCAGCACAGGATAGGGATAGCCGCTCGTCATCATCATAAAGACGCCAGGTCCCAGCACATTGTCGAAGTTATCGACGATGAAGTTTGTCACCAGACTATCCTCCTTCTGGGCTATCACCGCAGCCTCTATGGAGAGTTGCTGATTGATCTCGTCTTCATCGATACCGTCAAGCAACATCTGACTCTGCTTATGTGACAGTTCGTTCATCTCATTGTTCAACTGATTGTGTAGGGTGATGAATTCATAAAGTTTCTCATTCAGAGGGGTACCACTCACACGCTGACTGGCATTATCGATTCTGATTTCTATCTCTCCCTTCTCTACAACGATGGGCAGGATACTCTCATCATCCATATAGAGACTGGCCATACGAATGGTATCGAGTAATCCAGCAAAGCGGAACTTACCATGCACCACGTCGCAGGAGTCGATACTCTTCAGTTCCTGATCCTTGATGGCCTTCAGGTAAAGCTTGCTACCATCAAGTGACGAAACCGTCGAGGACCCCTGGATATTGTAAGAGTCAGCACACGATGTCAAGGCGACAATTGCGATGATTGTATATACGAACTTATTCATTAGCTCTTCGTTTTCGCTGCAAATGTACAATGATATATTGAATTGGGAAAAAAAATTTGCGCATTTTAAAACAAATGCGCATTCTTTTATAGTTTTTTCATTCTTTTGCTAATTCCTGACCTATCCTATGGAAGGAATAGAGCTGCAAGATGGCAGCAATCAGTAGCGTCACCACCCATTTCTGATACACATATTGAAGATAGGTAATATGATCGAGTCCGAAGATGTTGCGCTGACTGGCAAACATGAGCAAGGCTGACACAAGAAACAGCACATCGCTCAGCAGCATCATCCTGCGAAGACGACGGATGGTCACATTCCGTCCATCATAGCACTGCTTCATCTGCATGGCAGTGAAGCAGAGGGCGCCCAAAGCAAACACATAAGGCGCAATACTCCATGCCAACAGACTCGTGCCGGCTCCGATGACCATCAACAGGCCACCCAAAAGGAATATCATACTCTCTACCCTACTCAGCTGCCTCATTGTTTACGATTGGTTTGGCTTCGCGGTCGTCATCGCTGAGCACGAAAATGTCTTCATCGTCGGCCTTCATGAAGTAACGCTCACGGGCAATCTTCTCCATCGCCTTCGGATTACGGTTCAACTCACGGATCTGAGCCTGGTCGCGCTCATAATCAGAATTGTACTTCGCTATCTCCTCCTCCAAGTCGCTGATGCGCTGTTTGTTCTTAAAGTGACTCCAGATGCTGTTTTCATCCAAGAAGCCCACGATAAGCACACCCAACAGACAGACTATCGTATACTTCGTAGCCTGAGAACGCAACACCTTTTGGGCAAAAACCTTAATGTTATTTAATACTTTCATATTCGCCTGCAAAGGTACTTATTTTTTAGATAAAAGAACAAAAGAAACAAAAAAAATATATGCTTTTATGTACTTATGTCTAAAAAAAATGTGTAATTTTGCACCAAACTTTTATTAAATCATATGGAATATATCGTTTCAGCACGTAAGTACCGTCCCACGACCTTCGATACCGTCGTGGGGCAGACGGCACTCACCACCACACTGAAGAATGCTGTGAAGAGCGGAAAACTGGCCCATGCCTACCTCTTCTGCGGTCCTCGCGGTGTGGGAAAGACGACTTGTGCCCGTATCTTCGCTAAGGCCATCAACTGTCAGAATCCCACGGCAGAGGGCGAAGCCTGCAACGAATGCGAGAGCTGTCAGTCATTCAGCGAACAGCGTTCTCTGAACATCTTCGAGCTCGACGCTGCCTCGAACAACAGTGTGGAACACATCAAGACACTGATGGAGCAGACACGCATCCCACCTCAGCTCGGCAGATACAAGGTCTTTATCATTGACGAGGTGCACATGCTCTCCACCGCTGCCTTCAATGCTTTTCTGAAAACACTGGAAGAGCCACCCGCACATGTCATCTTTATCCTTGCCACCACCGAGAAGCATAAGATTCTGCCCACTATCCTCAGTCGCTGTCAGATCTATGATTTCGAACGTATGACCGTCCGCAACACAATCGACTATCTGAAGTCAGTCGCTGAGAAGGAAGGCATCCAGTACGAGGAGCCAGCACTGGCCGTCATCGCTGAAAAGGCCGACGGCGGTATGCGCGATGCCCTCTCCATTTTCGACCAGGCCACATCGTTCTGTCAGGGCAATATCACCTACGACAAAGTAATCGAGGATCTCAACGTGCTCGACTCGGAGAACTATTTCAAGATCATCGATCTTTCTATTATTAATAATGTAAGCGGCATCATGGTATCGCTCAACACGATTATCAACAAGGGGTTCGATGGCGGACTGCTTATTCAGGGCCTTGCCAAACACGTGCGTAACGTGCTGATGGCCAAGGACCCGCAGACGCTCCCTCTGCTCGAGGTCAGCGACAAACAGCGCGAGCGCTATCAGGAGCAGGCTAAAAAATGTGAGACACGCTTTCTCTATCAGGCGCTCAAGTTGATGAACCAGTGCGACATCAACTACCGTCAGTCGTCCAACAAGCGTCTGCTCGTTGAACTGACACTCATCGAGATTGCACAGATTACCCAGCCTGACGACGGTGCGAGCGCGGGGCGTCGCCCCAAGCGATTAAAATCCCTGTTTAAGAATCTGATACAGCAGCCTCAGCCCAAGTCAGCGACCCCGCAGGTAGTCGCTGCTGAAGCACCTGTATCCACCCCCGTCGTTGTTAACGAACCGGCTGCAACACTTGAAAAGCCAGACCCTGTCAAGGCTCCCAAGCCTACAACCCAAACTACATCACTGAAGAATATCGGTTTCTCCTGGACCAAACTCCGTCAGGACGGCAAGTCCTCGAAAATGAATTTCGCCGACAGTCTGGCCGACTCGAAAGATGGTCAGGCGAATGGCCAGATGTTTTCTCAGGAAGACCTCGAACTGCAATGGATGTCGATGTGCAACCGCATGTCCGACAAACAGCCTCAACTCATAGGCATCGCCACCCGCATGAAGAATATGAATCCGCAAATCACCGAGTTCCCACAGGTCGAGGTGACGGTTGAAAACGAGTTGATCAAACAAGATATGGAGGCCATCTACAAGAGCATACTTAAGACGCTGCAGCTGCATCTGAACAACAACCAGATCACCTTCACCATCCTCGTCAGCGACCAAAAAGAACAGACAAAGATTCTTTCCCGTCGTGAACAGTTCGAAGAAATGCGCAAAATAAATCCTGCTGTAGCAAAACTACAACAGGAATTTAATCTTGAACTCGCTTAGCTATAAGTTTTAAACTATAAACTAAATAAGGTTCATTCCTAGTTTCTTGCACTCCTTTCGCATATCGTCAGGCCAGATGCTCGCCTGAATCTCCCCGATATGCCCCTTATGCAGTAACACCATACACAGACGGCTCTGCCCGATACCGCCACCTATGGAAAGTGGCAATTTGTCGTTGAGCAACTGCTGGTGGAAGAACAGCTGTTCGCGCTCCTCCTTACCCTCAATCTTCAACTGACGCAACAGACTCTCCTTGTCCACACGGATACCCATCGACGACAGTTCAAAGCTACGGCCAAGCACGGGATACCAGATTAGGATATCACCATTGAGTCCTATCTTACCATTCTCGGCGATGGTCGACCAGTCATCGTAGTCAGGTGCACGTCCGTCGTGTTTCTCTCCGTTAGAGAGTTTGCCACCTATACCTATAACAAACACGGCACCGTATGCCTCACAGATAGCATCCTCTCTCTCCTTAGGCGTCTTGTCAGGATACATCTTCAACAGTTCGTCGGCATGGATAAAGTGAATCTTCTCAGGCAGGAAGGGTTTGATCTGCGGATATGTCTCACAAGTCAGATACTCTGTTCTACGAATGGCCGAATAGATACGCTCCACGATATTCTTCAGGAAAGTCAGTGTTCTGTCTTCCCTGCGGATTACAGCCTCCCAGTCCCATTGGTCCACATAGAGCGAATGCAGATTGTCGAGTTCCTCATCAGCGCGGATGGCGTTCATATCGGTATAGATGCCATAGCCTGGCTCTATCTGATACTCTGCCAGCGAGAGTCTCTTCCACTTGGCCAGCGAGTGAACCACCTCTGCCTGCGCATCACCCAGATCCTTGATGGGGAATGTTACAGCACGCTCCACACCATTCAGATCATCGTTGATACCCAGTCCCTTCAATACAAACAAGGGGGCGGTCACACGACGCAGCCGCAGTTCCGTAGAGAGGTTCTGCTGAAAGAATTCCTTGATGAGCTTGATACCCTGTTCCGTCTGCTTCGTGTCGAGCAGCGCTTCATATTTCACAGGTTTGATTACTTGTCCCATATTTCAGTTTATGATTTTATCGACCTTGATCGCTTCGCTTGACGAAGAATTTGCGTGCAAAAATACACAATTCTTATCAAACTGCAACTAAAAAACCGAAATTATTTGCACTAATTCAACATTTCCTTGATATTTGCTAACAACTTGCACACACTTTTTGCTCAAACTGATTCATTTCCGATGGTAACATAAAAGCGTTCCGTGTCACAAGAAAAGTTAATTTTTTACTTTTCACTTTTCACTTTTCACTTTTTTCTGTACCTTTGCACCCGCAATAGCGCATCGGTCCTGTAGCTTAGCTGATTTGTATTCTGCACCCGTAGTTTAAAGGATAGAATAACGGATTCCGGTTCCGTTGGTCACGGTTCGATTCCGTGCGGGTGTACTCTTTTCTACAATATACCTTTATACTCAGAAATCAAGGGGATGAAAAAGCGCGCGCATCTGTCGCTCCCTATATAGATGTGTCAAAAAAGGACCCGACAAAGACGAAATAACAGCATCTTTATTTGGATTGTTGCACATTTATTTGTAATTTTGCGCCCAAAATCAACCATTATGGAGAAAACAAACGTTGCAATCTTCGTATCAGGAGGTGGAACAAACTGCGAGAACCTGATTAAGTATTTCAAAGGTTCTGAACTGGTGAATACGGCCTTGGTCGTAAGCAACAAGCCTGATGCCTACGCATTGGTGAGGGCCGAGCGACTGGGTGTGCCCACTGCCGTTGCTCCCAAGGCAGACCTTCATAATCCCGACGTGATGATACCGCTGCTCGAGAGATATGACATCGGCTTCATCGTGTTGGCAGGTTGGCTGCCACTGATTCCTAACTACTTGATCGACGCCTATCCTCACAAGATGATCAATCTCCATCCTGCCCTGTTGCCGAAATACGGCGGCAAGGGTATGTGGGGTCACCATGTGCATGAGGCCGTGAAGACTGCCGGAGAGACAGAGACGGGCATGACCGTGCATTGGGTAACTCCCGTCTGCGATGCAGGCGAGATCATCGCACAGTTCAAGGTGGTGCTCTCACCCGACGACACCGTAGATGATATCGCAGAGAAGGAACACTTGTTGGAAATGGAACATTTCCCGAAAGTAGTAGAAGATATTATAAAAACGCTGTAGAAATTAATCTACAGCGTTTTTCAGTATTTCTGAGAGCGTAGGATGGATGTGAACCATGTCGGCGAGTTCGCCCATAGTGGTATTCTTACACATCAAAACCGAGACTTCCTGGATGATGTCGGCAGCATGGGCGCCATAGGCATGACAGCCGAGGATAGTTCCCTCAGGGGAAGCGAAAAGTTTCAACATACCTTCTGTCTCACCCATCGCGAGGGCCTTGCCATTGGCGCGCCAGAAGGACTTCTTGCAAACATAAGGTATACCCTGCTCCTTCAATTGATCCTCTGTAGGTCCTACACAAGCTGCTTCCGGCTCAGTGAAGATGGCAGCGGGCATGATATTGAAATCGATAGCATCGCGCTTGCCGACGATGTGGTTCACGGCTCGGACAGCTTGCATCTCTGCCGCATGGGCCAGCATCTGACGGCCATTCACATCGCCGATGGCGTATATGCCACAACCAGCAACGAAGTTCTCATCGGCGAGGATGGCACCGTTGGGGGCGAGGGTGATACCAGCGGCTTCGAGTTTCATGCCCTCTGTGCGCGGTTTACGGCCTGTGGCCATGAGGATGACATCGGCCTTAACACTATCCATCTGTCCCTTCTTGGTCTTGAAGAACACTTCACCATCGGCAATCTGTTTCACAGCACATTGCATATTGAAGGTTATTCCCTCTTTTTCCATTTGCTTGCGCAAGCGCTTGGCGATGTCGCTGTCGAGGGCAGGCAAGCATTCCTTCAGATACTCAATGACAGTTACCTCAGAGCCAAAGCGATGGAACACAGAGGCGAACTCCATTCCGATAACGCCAGCGCCAACGATACAGAGGCGCTTGGGAAGGGTTTCGAGTTTCAGAAGACCTGTAGAATCGACTACACGAGGATCATCGATGCCAGCAATAGGGAGCCACTTGGTTTCAGAACCTGTGGCGATAATGATATTAGCAGACGTGTAGTCTCTTACCGTATGAGCATCAATGAAAACACCCTTCTCACGTATCAACGTGATATTGGGATGCGACAGGATACCTTCTACACCTTGACGGAGTTGAGGTACTACGGTAGACATACGTTCGCGAGCTTCATCGAAAGTCGCACTATGAACATAGACCTTAGTAGGGATACAACCAACATTCAGACACGTACCTCCCACATTTTCGTCTTCAAAAATGACGACCTTCAGGCCTTGCTTGGCTGCATATTCAGCGGCGCGGTACCCACCAGGGCCCGCACCGATGATAATGAGATCAGTTTCAGACATTAAACATGAAAGATTAAACATTAAACATTTTCTGCCTGAAGTTGGCGGAAAGTCGTTACGGGGTGTTTGGCGGCCAGGACATCATCGACACGTCCGATGGGCGTATCGTGAGGTGCCGACTTCACCAGTTCCGGATCATTCTTCGCCTCCTCGGCAATCTGACGCATCACGGCAATAAAGCCATCGAGCGTCTCCTTCGATTCATTCTCCGTAGGCTCAATCATAAGAGACTCATGGAAGAGCAATGGGAAGTAGATAGTAGGCGCATGATAGCCGTAGTCGAGCAGACGCTTGGCCACATCCATCGTAGTGACACCAGTAGACTTATCCTTCAGACCATCGAAAACAAACTCATGACAGCACAGACCATCAATAGGCAGTTCATAGACATCCTTCAGCGACTCCTTGATATAGTTGGCATTCAATGTGGCCAGAGGTCCCACCAATTTGATGTTCTCACGACCCAGTGAACTAATATAGGCAAAAGCACGCATCATCACGGCATAATTGCCTTGATAGGGCGACACGAAGGGGAAGAACTCCTGTAAGCCTTCACGCACTCCTACAGGACCAGCGCCAGGACCACCGCCACCATGAGGCGTCGAGAAGGTCTTGTGCAGGTTGATATGCATCACGTCGAAGCCCATATCACCAGGACGACAAGCGCCCAACATGGGATTTAGGTTGGCACCGTCGTAATACATCAGACCGCCACAATCATGGATGAGTTTCGCGATAGCAGGGATGCTTGTCTCGAAAAGTCCGAGGGTATTCGGATTTGTCATCATCATGGCGGCGATGTTTGGGCCTTCCAGTCCTATTAGTCTTTCCAAATCAACCAGGTCTACCAGACCATCTGCACTTGACTTTACCTCGATAATCTCCAGACCACAGACAGCTGCTGAGGCAGGATTAGTGCCATGGGCCGAATCAGGCACGATGACCTTCTTGCGCAGCATATCACCACGCGAGAGATGATAATTGTCGATGGTCATAAGGCCAGTGAGCTCACCATGGGCACCAGCGTATGGCTTGAATGTGAAATGCGCCAGACCCGTGAGGGCACAAAGCGCATTCTCGAGCAGGATGACGAGTGCTTTGGCACCTAAAGCAGTATGCTCAGGCTGTAGGGGATGAAGGTTCTGGAACTGTGGCAGAGCTGCCACTTCCTCATTAATCTTCGGATTGTACTTCATCGTACAAGAACCAAGGGGGTAGAAGCCCGTATCGACACCAAAGTTATTATTAGAAAGGTTCGTATAGTGACGCACCACTGTCAGCTCATCGCACTCAGGCAGCGCAGCTTCCTCTAAACGGCACAATTCCCTGGGAATCTGATAATCGCCAAAATTATTCCTTGGCAGGCTGTAGCCCTTACGTCCTTTTTTCGAGCATTCGAAAATCAGGTTTCCGTATAATCGATTATTCATAAGGCAGCTATCTTTACAAAGTTATCAATCTCCTCCTTGGCACGTTTCTCGGTAACGGCAAAGAGGAAGCCGTCATCAACAAGGACGCCCCCCAGGAAGCCTGCTTCGATGAAACGCTGGTAAAGCGTCTGGGCATCACCGTCATACTTCACATAAAACTCATTGAAGAAGGGTTTGTCGTATGCTAATGTGAAACGGCCCGTCTTCAGCAGTTCATCGCAGAGATAGTGAGCTCCTGCATAGGAGAGTTGGGATGCCTCCTTCATGCCCTGCTTGCCCATCAACGAGAGATAGATGGTGACAAAGAGTGCCATCAACGATTGGTTCGAACAGATATTCGACGTAGCCTTTTGGCGACGGATATGCTGCTCGCGCGCCTGAAGGGTAAGAACAAAGGCACGCTGGTCGCGATTGTCGCGAGTCATACCCACGATACGACCAGGCATTTTGCGAATGAGTTTCTCCGTGCAGCACATATAGCCCACGTATGGCCCGCCAAACTGCATGGGGATACCCAAGCTCTGGCCATCGCCCGTAGCGATATCAGCCCCCCACTCACCTGGTGTCTTCAGCACGGCAAGGTCGGCGGCCACACTATCCATCACGAAGAGAGCCTTCTGTTCATGGCAGGCATCAGCGAATCCCGTGAAGTCCTCAACGATGCCATATAAATTGGGTTGCTGGACAATCACACCCGCAAAACCGCCTTCTGCCAACTTTGCCTTAACATCATCGAGACTGGTAGTGCCGTCACGAATTGGCAACACCTCGAGTCCGATGCCCTGATGCAGAGCATAGGTCTTCAGCACCTCAAAGGTATTGGGATTCAGACAACCCGAAACCAGCACCTTATTGACTTTCTTGCCAGCAGTCACCGCCATCATCATCGCCTCTGCACAGGCCGTCGTACCATCATACATCGAAGCATTGGAAATGTCCATGCCCGTGAGTTCGGCCATCATGCTCTGATACTCAAAGATGTAGTGCAGCGTTCCTTGCGAGATTTCTGCCTGATAAGGCGTATAGGATGTCAGGAACTCAGAGCGCTGCAGCAGACTAGGAATCACGGAAGGGGTATAATGGTCGTAGACACCCATGCCAGCGAAACAGGTCAGCTGTTTGTTCTCAGAACCAAGTTTCTCGAAGACCTGTCGCACCTCCATTTCACTGGCGCTTCGAGGGATTTCGTAGTCACCTTTGAAGCGGATGTCCTCTGGAATCTGGGCATAAAGCTCATCAAGGCTCTTCACCCCGACCTTCGCCAGCATCGCCTGCAAGTCCTCCTGAGTATGTGGAAAATACTTATACATCAATTGATAATTGAAAATTTATAATTGATAATTATTTCTCACAGAAGGCAGCATAGGCCTCTGCATCCATCAGGTTGTCGAGATCCGACTTGTCTGAGAGTTCCACCTTGATAATCCAGTTCTCGAAAGCATCCTGGTTGATAAGTTCTGGAGTATCCTCGAGGGCTTCGTTGATCTCAACGACTGTGCCACTGACAGGAGAAATCAGGTCGGAAGCAGCCTTCACACTCTCCACAGCCCCGAACTCCTCGCCTGCCGTTACCTCGTCATCCACTTCCGGCATATCAACATATACCACATTGCCCAACGCATTCTGGGCATAGTCTGTAATACCTACAAAACCATAGTCACCTTCTACTCTTACAAATTCATGCGACTCTGAGTAGTAGAGTCCTTCAATTACCTTTGCCATAAAACATTAATATTTAAATATCCTTTTCAATTATTTCTTATAACTCTTGTTGTAGAACTGCTTTTTGACGACTTTGCCTGGAAAGACTTTTTTGCGGATCTGAATCTGTAGTTCAGTATCAAGTTTCGCATACTGGGCATCAACCAACGCCATGCACACGCTCTTGTTAGTAGACAAGGTGTGATAGCCGGTTGTCACCTCGCCGATGGGCTCGCCATCCATATTCAGTACGATATATCCATGACGGGGGATGGCCTTGTCAAAAAGCTCGATACCCACGAGTTTTCTGGCAGGACCCTCTGCCTTCTGTTTCGCAAGGGCATCCTTACCGATAAATTCCGCCTTATCCAGTTTTACGAACATACCCAGACCAGCCATAATAGGTGTGATGTCTTCAGAGAGCTCGTCACCATACAGGGGGAGTCCCACCTCAAAGCGCAAGGTGTCACGACATCCTAAGCCACAGGCTTGTACACCAGCAGCAATCAGTTTATCCCAGCAGTCGCGGATGAAGTCATGGGAGCCATAAATCTCGAAGCCATCCTCACCTGTATAACCCGTTCGGGAGATGATTATTTCATTCATTACCTTGCAAGTGTAGAAGACCAGTTCCTTACACTCCAAGCCCAGCACGCGTTCTATCACATCCTCTGACTCAGGCCCCTGTATTGCAATCTGGCCGTAAAAGTCGGAGCGGTTCTGCAGGTCGATGTCAAAACCCTGCGCATGTTCTTGCATCCAGGCCCAATCCTTATCGATGTTGGCTGCGTTGATGACGAGGAAGAAGTCGTTTTCGCCCAATTTATAAACCAAGAGGTCGTCGACCGTACCGCCATTCTCATAACACATCATGCCATAATAGATTTTCCCCACAGGAGCGTCTGCTATATCGTTGGTGAAGATATGCTGCACATAGCGCTCAGCATCCTTACCCCGCACCGTCACTTCACCCATGTGAGAAACATCGAAGAGTCCCACCTTCTCACGCACCGCATAATGCTCAGGAGCAATACCGGCACTCTGGTAGAGCAACGGCATATCAAAACCGCCAAAGGCTACCATCGTTGCACCCAATGAAAGATGCTTGTCATGCAGACAGGTCCATTTCTCTTTTTTTTCCAATTCCTGTTTAATTGCCATAATTATTGTTGTATTAAGTTTATGAATTCTTCTTTCAAGTAAGTCTGCTCTATCTGTTCCACTTCTGCCACCTGTGTTGCAGAAAGGACATATTCACCCTCGCAGAGCGTCTCGCGAATAAATGCCTTCAGTTCTCCTACAGACTTCGGATGATGGGCCTCCTTCAGATAATCCTTCAGCAAGGTGATTCGCTGACGGACACTCCCAATACCTTTCTTCTCAAGCTTCTCAGGCCCTGGTGTAATGGCGTTGAGCATGTGGTCCATATTGGTATCGAAGAGCATCGTACTATGGACAATGCTTCTGCCAGCGACATGATAACAAGCAGTACCACAAACCTTCCTGTCGCTTATCATAATGTCGTTATGGCTCGAACCCGTGGCAGCGATACCCAATTTACGAAGCACCAGCAATACCATATTCACGAAGCGATTGAAGGCAAAACCCACGTTTTCCTCCGAGGTGATAAACGACCACATCAGGTTATCCATATCCGCATAGACACAGCCTCCCCCACTCTTTCTGCGATATACCTTGATGCCATGGGCTTTGCAATAGTCGAGATTGACCTCATTCTCAACCACCTGGTTTCGTCCGAAGATAACACTGGGCTCCACCTGCCACATGAAGAAGCAATCGGGTTCGTTGAGCCTGCGGGCCACGAACTCCTCCATCGCCAAGTAAAAGGAAAGGCAACGGGTAGGCGCGCCTGCGGGAATAAGGCGACCCACACTTTCATCCGGTAATGAGATGTACTTCATGATTTAGGTTGCAGTGGTGCGATAATAATTGATTCTGACTGCAAAAATATGAAGTTTTTATGTAATAGCCAAATGATTTGCCTAATATTTTTGCGATTTCCATTTTTTTATGTAAATTTGCCCACAAATATCAGATGACTCGTGGTTAAGCTCGCAAAAGGCATACGCATCGCACTCAAAATCATGGCTGTCATTATAGCCATTTTGGTCTTGACAACACTTATCGTTGCCAACAGCAGTTCTTTGCAGCAGAAACTCGTCAGCATGGCTACAGACGCACTCTCAAAAGAGTTGAATACGGAAGTAAAGATAGACCGTATCAAGCTGAACTTCCTTAACATGAGTGCCAATATTGAAGGTATCAGACTCAAGGATCAGCAGCAACGCGACATGCTGAAGGTAAAGAAAATCTGGGGACGCATACGGGTGTTAGCCCTTTTGAAGGGTAAGATCCTCCTAAGGAGATGTCAGGTGGATAGCATTGACGCACTTCTTGTCAAGCCCAAAGACGAACCAGCCAACTACCAATTTCTCTTGGACGCCACCAAGAAAGACAAGAAAAGTAAACAGCAAAAGGACAGTACCAAGCACAGTGCCTTCAAACTCGAACTGAAAGACGCTATCGTGAATGGTATTCACATCAAATACAACGATGATGAATATGAGTTAGCTCAGGCCTTATACAACCATTGGCGAGGCAAGCACACCATCACTGTTCATCACCTCAAAACCAACTGGCAGAAGCAAACGAAGAAAGCGCTTGTCGGATGGCATCTCAATTCTGGCACCCTGACAGCAACCATTTCTGACAAAGAAAAAGGGAAAGCGCGTGTAGACATCAAGGGACTGGAACTCAAGAGCAGCTGTGATCTTCCCAGGCGCAATTTCGGAAAACCACATCATGGTGCCTTTGATGACAGGCACTTCAACCTGCAGGCAGACTTGGGAATCGACATCCTTCACATTGGTAAGGATTCGATACGGCTGAACCTTACCAACGGATGTGTGAAAGATACGATAGCCGGTATCGACCTGACAGAACTGAAGTCTGAGATTGCTATCAGCGGCAAGCATATGACACTTTCAAATGCTGTCGTCCAACAGGTCACCACCCGTCTAGACATTCCCAAGGCAGACTTTCTTTTGCCTGACAAAGAGAAAGGCACCTCACTGAGCTATCATGCTGACACCATCAAGGGGCACGTCATGCTGAAAGACATCTCACAACCTTTTGCGCCTGCGCTTCACAAATTCTCAATACCCTTGAACCTCAGCGTTAATCTGAGCGGGACCAACGATGGCATGCTCTTTAAGGACATTCATGTGAATACCGCCGACAACAAACTGACCATCAATGCAATGGGCTTGCTTCGTAATCTGAGAGATGCCCATAAGCTGGCACTCCATTTCGAGGTCTATGAGATGGTAGCCAGACCAGGTATTAAAGACAAGATCATCAACCAGTTCACAGTGAAGAAATACATGATGAACCAGATCTACGCCATGGGCGTCATCAGGTATGCTGGTAGTTTCGACATTCTCTGGAAAAAAGAGCAGTTCAGAGGGCTGATGAAAACGGAAAAAGGAAATGTCAACTTTAATTTCCAACTTGACGGGAGCACCAAATATCTTACAGGCAAAGCCAGTACAGACTCTCTGAAACTTGGTGAACTCTTCCAAGTCAAGAATTTGGGCGATATCGCTTGTACGGCAGGCTTTAAGATCGACTACTCCAAGAGCCGTACGGCCCTCATGCGCAGAGAGAAAGGTGGCAAACTGCCCATCGGCAACGTAAATGCAGACATCAAGAAAGTAGGCTATCGCAAGATCTTCATGAAGAACATCCTTGCCAATATCGAGAGTGATGGTGCCATAGCCAATGGCGATGTGACGCTAAAAGGCAGTCTGACAGACTTAGTGCTACAGTTCTCGTTTACCAATACAGATGAGATGCACAAAATGAAAATAAAGCCCAAACTCAGTTTCGGACGCAATAAGGACAAGAAAGACAAGAACAAAAAGGACAAGGACCAAAAGAAATAAGATTCCTATCCCTGCAAGAAACGGAGTTCTGCTTCAAGCATTTCAAGTTTTGCCATACGGAAACCCGCTGCCCGCGCTATTTCTATAGGACGGGTATAGATGTAATGAATCTCCATCGGCCGATGGAAATCAAAGTCCAGTTTCATAGACGGAGAATATGGCGTCATGGCATCAGTGGTCTCTATCATCTTATCCGCAAAGCTCTCGTCAATACCCGTTACCCCTAAATGACGGGCGGCATCAATCACCTCCATCATCAGGTCGCGAATCAACTGACGGGTGTCAGGATGCTGCAGCAGAAGATCAGTCTGAGTATTGAGGGCAACAGTCATGCCATTGAAAGGCATGTTCCACACAGCCTTCTTCCAACGCGCCTCCTCATAAGGAGCGGAGCCTGCCCGAATGCCTGCATTTGTAAAATCGTTTAGTATGGTATTAAAAAGTCGTTCGTCCTTACAGGAATAGTTGCCGAGATTGATACTGCCATAGCACTGATGGTTCACACGTCCAGGCTCTGTCTTGGCAGAGCAGATAAAGGCAAGACCGGCTATCAACGCTGTATTCGGAAACATTTGCTGCACATCAGCCTCAACACCAATACCATTCTGAATCAGCACGACCACTGAGTTCTCATGCAATAAAGGAGAAAGGAGTTTCGGAAGCAGGTGATTGTTGATTGTTTTCAAACCAACCAAGACCACGTCACACTTGGGCATATCAGCCGTCGACGCATAAGCATTCACATGATCCAGATGGAAGGAACCGTCACAGGAATCCACCTGCAAACCGTTTTCACGAACAAAATCATAGTCTTTGTGGAACAGAAAATGCACCTCCTGACCACTATGAGCCAACTTACCGCCATAATAGCCGCCAATAGCACCTGTACCGATAATTCCGTACCTCATTATTTGTCTTTTATTTGCCTTTTCTTGATTTTTGCGTGCAAAATTACAAAAATTTTTTAATTTTTACTTCGTAATTCTCATTTTATTTGTATCTTTGCAAAGTTTATACAACATTTATGCTGTGGGACAAGAAGAATTAAGACTTTTAAGCAAAATACAATATCCGAAAGACTTGCGCGAACTGAAGGTGGATGAACTGCCTCAGGTATGCGACGAATTACGACAAGACATCGTACAAGAACTCTCCGTCAATCCCGGACATTTGGCTTCGAGTCTTGGCGTGGCAGAAATTACGGTAGCCCTGCATTATGTCTTCAACACCCCAGAAGACCGCATCGTATGGGACGTGGGCCATCAGGCATACGGCCACAAAATCCTCACAGGACGTCGCGAACAGTTCTGCACCAATCGTAAGTTAGACGGAATCAGGCCCTTCCCATCCCCAACAGAGAGTGAATACGACACCTTTGCCTGCGGACATGCCTCCAACTCCATCTCAGCAGCGCTGGGTATGGCTATCGCTGCCAAGCTGGAAGGCAAGAAGCGTCATGTAGTGGCTGTTATAGGCGATGGTGCAATGAGTGGAGGCTTGGCATTCGAAGGTTTGAACAATGTATCATCCTCACCCAACGACTTGCTCATCATCCTCAACGACAATAATATGTCGATTGACCGCAGTGTAGGGGGCATGAAGCAGTATCTGCTGAATCTCAGCACCAACGAGACCTACAACGCCATCAAGTTCAAGACCAACAATTGGTTGTACAGGAAAGGACTGATGAACGATGCCAGGAAAAACGGTCTGCAGCGCCTTGCCAATGCCTTCAAGAGTGCCATTGCCCATCAGCAGAATGTCTTCGAAGGCATGAACATACGATACTTCGGTCCCTATGACGGTCATGATGTCAAGGAACTCGTACGCATACTCAGACAGATCAAAGATATGAAAGGTCCAAAGCTGTTGCACCTGCACACCCAGAAAGGTCACGGCTATGCCCCTGCTGAGAAGGATGTTACCATCTGGCATGCGCCAGGTAAGTTTGACCCTGAGACAGGCGAGCGTATTGTAGACAAGGATCCGTCGAAACCCCAGAAATATCAGGATGTATTTGGCCACACTCTTTTGGAACTGGCCCAGCAGAATCCCAGAATCGTTGGCGTCACGCCGGCCATGCCCAGCGGCTGTTCGATGAACATCATGATGAAGGAGATGCCAGAACGCACCTTCGACGTCGGCATTGCCGAAGGTCATGCGGTGACCTTCTCTGGCGGTATGGCCAAAGACGGACTGCTGCCGTTCTGTAATATCTACAGCGCCTTTGCCCAGCGTGCCTTCGACAATATCATCCACGATGTAGCACTTCTGAACCTTCATGTGGTCTTCTGTTTCGACCGTGCAGGACTGGTGGGCGAAGACGGTCCCACCCATCATGGTGCCTTCGACCTCGCAGCCTTACGCCCCATTCCGAATCTGACCATCTCATCGCCTATGGACGAGCACGAGCTGCGCAGACTGATGTACACCGCCCAGTTACCTGACAAGGGGCCGTTTGTAATCCGCTATCCGCGAGGCGGCGGTGTTCTCGTAGACTGGCGCTGTCCGCTTGAAGAGATCAAGGTTGGTACTGGCCGCAAGCTGCGTGACGGCAGTGATGTGGCTGTGCTGAGCATCGGGCCTATTGGTAACGATGTGGCAGAAGCTATCGCCAGTTTATCTAGCCAATCTAGCCAGGCTAGTGAGGCTAGTATTCCTAGTGCCGCTCATTACGACATGCGTTTCCTCAAGCCCATCGACGAGACCATCTTGCAGGAAGTGGCAGAGAAATTCAACCGCATCGTCACCGTCGAGAACGGCGTTAAGACAGGCGGTCTTGGCTCTGCTATCATAGAATGGATGAACGATCACGGCTACCATCCGGAGATTATCCGTCTCGGATTGCCAGATACCCAGTTCGTGGAGCATGGCACCGTGAAAGAACTCCAGCATATTGTAGGCCTTGACAAGGAAGCCATCATCAAAGCAATAAAAGGGATATGAAAGTAGTCATTGTCGGTGCAGGTGCCGTAGGAACTCACCTGTCGAAATTGCTGTCACGAGAGCATCAGGACTGCATACTCATTGATGACGATGAAGAGCGTCTGAGTGCGCTGAGCGAATATGACGTCATGACTTACGACGCCTCGCCTACCAGTATCAAAGCCTTGAAGGAGGCAGGTGTCGCACATGCCGATCTGTTCGTGGGTGTCACCCCTGAGGAGTCTACCAATCTCACGGCCTGTATGATTGCCCACAGTCTTGGAGCCAAGAAGACAGTGGCGCGTATTGACAACTATGAGTATCTGAGTCCCCAGAACAAAGAGCTCTTCAAGCAGATGGGCATCGACTCCCTGATTTATCCGGAAGTACTTGCTGCCATCGACATCAACAATGGTCTGAAACTTTCATGGGTTCGTCAGCGTTGGGATGTACACGATGGTGCCCTCACCCTGCTCGGCATCAAACTGCGTGAGACGGCGGAGATCCTGAACCAGCCTCTGCGCGACCTGTGCGGTCCCAATGATCCCTACCACGTCGTGGCCATCAAACGTGGCGAGGATACTATTGTTCCAGGCGGTCTTGATGAGTTACGCGTTGGCGACCTCGTTTATTTCATGACCACTCAGGAATACATTCCCTATATCCGCAAAATTGTTGGTAAGGAACACTATGCCGACGTGAAGAACGTGATTGTGATGGGCGGTGATAAGACCTCTGTCCGCGCAGCCCTCACCGCCCCCGACTATATGAACATCAAGATCATCGAGAAGAATGCCGAGCGATGCGAGAAACTCAACGAGCTGCTTGGCAACAGTGACACGATGGTGATTCATGGCGACGGGCGCGATCTTGGGCTGCTCGAAGAAGAGGGCATCCGCAATACCCAGGCATTCGTAGCACTCACGGGCAATGCTGAAACCAATATCCTAGCTTGCCTCACTGCCAAGCGTCTGGGTGTGCGAAAGACGGTGGCGATGGTGGAAAACCTTGACTATGTGAAAATGGCCGAGGAGTTGGACATCGGTACCATCATTAATAAGATGACCATTGCAGCCAGCCATATCTTCCAGATGATGCTCGAAGCCGACGTCGACAACCTGCGAACACTGATGCTTGTTGATTCCGAAGTAGCAGAGTTTACGGCAGCTGAAGACTCACGCGTCACAAAGAAACTGGTCAAGGACCTCGGACTCCCCGTAGGTGCCACCATCGGAGGACTGGTGCGCAATGGTGTGGGAATGCTCGTCAGCGGTAATTCACAGATTGAGGCTGGCGACTCCGTGATGGTATTCTGTCATGAAACAAAGCTCAAGCAAGTTGAGAAATTCTTCAAGAAGTCGTCTATCCTCAACACGATAACGCCCTAAATCACAAAAAATGGTCAATTGGCATATCATATCCAAGATTATAGGCTCACTGCTGTTCATCGAGGCCTTTTTCATGGCCTGGTGCGTAGGCGTGTCGTTCTATTTCCAGGAAGACGATGCCTTGGCCTTCCTGATGTCTATGCTGATTACCTTTGGCAGTGCCTTTCTGTTCCTCCTGATGGGACGGAATGCCAGAAACAGCCTGAACCGTCATGATGCCTTCGTGGTGGTTACGGCGGTATGGGTCATCTTCTCTTTCTTCGGTATGTTCCCCTTCCTCATTCATGGCTGCTGTACCAACGTCACTGATGCCTATTTCGAAACGATGTCAGGATTCTCCACGACAGGTTCCAGCGTTTTCGACGATGTGGAGCGCCTGCCTCGTGGCATCCTCTTCTGGCGCTCGCTCTCCCAATGGGTTGGAGGTTTGGGAATCGTCTTCTTCACCATCGCCATTCTACCCTCGTTGGTAGGTGGAAGCGTGAAGGTATTCGCAGCAGAGGCGACAGGCCCCATCAAGGCAAAAATGCACCCGCGACTCTCTACGACAGCCAAGTGGATCTGGAGCATCTACCTGATACTGACGATTGGCTGCGGACTCGCTTTCTGGATAGCCGGTATGGACTGGTTCGATGCTATGAACTACTCGATGACGACGACAGCCACAGGCGGCTTCTCCATCCATAACGACTCATTGTCCTACTTCAACGATCCCACAGTCGACTACATTGCCATTGTCTTCGAGTTCCTGGCGGGCATCAATTTCACCTTATTATACCTCAGTATCTTCAAGGGCCGTTTCAGAGATCTTTTCAGAAATTCGGAGTTCAAACTCTATATCAGCATTGTGCTGCTGGCTACAGCCAGTATCATGACCATCTTATTAACCCAGATGGGCTATGACTTGGAACAGGCCTTCCGACAGGGACTCTTCCAAGTGGTATCGTTTATTACCACGACAGGTGTGTTCAGCGACGATGTGGCGCAGTGGCCGCATATCACGTGGATTATCATTGGCGGACTGATGTTCGTCGGTGCCTGTGCGGGCAGTACCAGCGGCGGTTTCAAATGCATCCGTGCGGTGATGACGCTAAAGACGCTCCGCAACAATTTCCGCCAGATCCTACACCCGAATGCCGTCCTGCCAGTGAAGATCAACGGCATGAGCGTTCCCCAGTCGAGGATTGTGGCACTCTTCGCTTTCTTCACCCTCTTCATGTGCATGATCCTCGTTACCGCTGCCATCATGATTCTCTCAGGCATTGATACTGTCAATTCCATTGTCATCGCCCTGAGCTGCGTCAGCAATATAGGTCCCTCACTCAGCAACGATATCGGAGCGAACATCACCTGGTCAGGCATGCCCGACTATATCAAATGGGCGCTTTCACTGCTCATGCTCATGGGCCGTCTTGAGATTATGACTGTTCTTGTGCTCTTCACACCCAGTTTCTGGAAAGACAATTAAAACCATATGCTGAAAGATTGTCAAATGATATTTAAATTCGAACCATTACTGAAACAGACGCTTTGGGGAGGTGACAGGATCATTCCCTTCAAGCACTTGGATCTCCAGATGGAACGGGTTGGCGAAAGCTGGGAAATCTCTGGTGTCAAGGACCAGGAAACCATCGTCGCCAATGGCCCGCATAAGGGCAAGCGTCTCAACCAACTCGTCAGCGAACTGAAAGGCCAGCTTGTCGGTGAGGAGAACTACCAGCGGTTGGGTAATGAGTTCCCTCTGCTCATCAAGTTCATCGATGCGTGCCAGGATCTCTCCATCCAGGTACACCCCAACGATGAGGTGGCACGACGTCATGGTAAGCCCCACGGCAAAACGGAGATGTGGTATTGTTTAGGACTCGATGACAAGAAGACTGGAAGACAAGAAAACAGGGAACGTATACCTTTGCTCTATAATGGCTTGAAACAAGAGATGACGCCAGAGGAATACAAGTCAATGGTTGCCAACGATACCATTACAGATGCCCTGGCATCCTATGAGGCATATGAGGGAGAGGTTTTCTATATCCCTGCAGGCCGTATTCATGCCATTGGGGCTGGCTGTTTCGTGCTGGAGATCCAGCAGACAAGCGATGTCACCTACCGCATCTACGACTATAAGCGCAAGGACAAAAACGGCAATTATCGTGAGCTCCACACCCATCAGGCCTCAGAGAGCATAGATTTTACCGTGCGCGACAACTACCGTATAGACTACACCCCTGAGAAGAATGGAGGTTCTCCGCTCATCAACACCCCCGACTTCACCACAGCCATCTACGATCTTCAGGAGCCGATGACACTCGACTATTCCGACCTCGACTCCTTCATCATCCTCATTGCCGTCAAAGGTGAAGGCAAACTAAACTGCGATGGAGAGGAATCATCGTTCCGTATGGGCGACACTGTTCTCATACCCGCCACTGCCAAGGAAGTCAAGGTGGAGGGCGAAGTCAAGTTCATCGAAACTTTTGTTTAGATGCTATTTGGTTATTGTGTCGGTGTCCAAATATGTTCTTATGTCTTCCTGGACACGGCGGAAGGGCTCTGAGAGCATGTAGCCATTGTTTTTCTTGAGCATCACCTTGATGTCCTGCAACGAGTTCTCATAGCACGTCATCTCATTGCGCTTCTGTGTCTTGTGCGCCATAGCATAGTAAATCTCATTCTGCCGCTCCTGGCGCAGCAGATTACACACCTTCGACATAATCGGCGACACCACCGTATCAAACAGATGATGCCCCTGTATATATAAATAGGTGGTCTGTGCCGTCACGCCCAGTGCCTTGATGTCGTCTTTGGTGGCCAGATATTCCTCCTTGGCATCGGGGAACTGGCGCTGCAGTTCGTTGATCTTGGTATTCACCTTGCGCTTCACATTGGCGATTGAAGGTGCAGGGTTCTGCACGTTAAATCCGCCAGGATCTGCGATACGGTTGAAGTCGGAGATGGAAAACTTGTTGTAGTTGCCATTACGGTAAAGCATGACCGACCATACGAAGAGCGGAAAGAGTGCCTCGCTGAACGCCTGAAAATAGGCTCGGAAATCAAAGATGCGATGATCGTTGAGCGTCACCGACACACAGACATTATGCAGCGACGGCGCATAACACTGGTAGTTCTCAATAGCATAGACGTATGTATGAAACACGTATGGACTGTCGAGCACCTTTCTCGACTGCGCTGTGCGCCCCTGCAACAGATAGTCGTAGTCGGCATCCACACAGGCAATCATATCCCTGCCCAAAGGCGCGCCCTCAAGGAAATTCATCAGCACCGACTTCTTGCCTCGCGTGAGGTTGATCTTCGATGGCAGCATCACCTCGAAATAGCGTTTGTCGTTCTCAAACTCCGTGAGCACCGTCCGCCAGAAGTAGATATCATCATAGCTCTCGACGTAGGCCACTATCCTGCGCCGTGCCTTCTTCGAGGTCAGTGCATTCGCCGCCTCGATATAGCTATTGTTGATATTGTCCTTAAGTCTCCTAGGCATAATTATGCATTATCAGATAATGCATTAAAGAGTAATATCGGTCACTTCTGTCACAGCATCCATCCAACCGTTCATCACAACCGCAGGCGAATGGGTCGTCAGGATAATCTGCACATTGGGGTTCAATTCCACGCAAAGATCGATGAGCCGCTTCTGCCATTCGATATGCAGCGACACCTCCGGCTCATCCATAAAGAGCACATAGTGCTGATTGTCCTCCACGAGCACAGTCAGCAGGATGGCCAGCATCTGCTTCTCACCGCTCGAGAGCTGATAGGGCACCAGTGTCTCACCAATCTGCGAGAAACGGATCTCATTCTCCGTACGGACGATTTTCTTACCCGTATCGGCAAAAAGATCGTCGATCATATCCTGAAAGCGCTGCTTCGGCAACGACAGTTGCTGGGCTGCATCTGCATGACCAGCCTGCAACTCGGCAATGATGCGGTTGCCGATATTCACCTGATAGTCCAGATATTTCCGCTGCAAATGATAGAGCTGGAAATCGAGAGCCGACAAGATACGGGTATCGACATGCGCCATCGTGTCGAGGTCGAGCACGGGGGAATCGAGCGAGCGAATCACGTCAAAGCGTATCCACTTGGCATCCTCAGGCACCACCTCCAGATGCACGCCCTTCAGCATGTGGCTGGGGAATTCGCCACCAGCAGCCAGGCCCTTCACCACCTTGTTCAGGATGGTGCTCTTGCCCACGCCGTTGATACCACTCAGGATATTCACGCCCGGATTGAGCTCCCAGAGGATGTGTTTCTTGCCACTCCACAGAGAGTCAATCTCAATCCGTTTGATATAGTCAGCAAACTTCTGCATAGTCTTAGGTTTTTAGTCAGTTCATTGTTTACGTTTATCTCGTCCTCGCCCTGAAAGCAGGTCGCGTATCACCCGGATGCCAGTAGTCCAGCAGGGCAATGTCGAAGATCAGGTTACTATAGGCAGTAACAGAACCTTGAGACGATGTATTATAGCCTAACTGATAGGGGATATAGACGAGCCATCTGTCGCCCTTATGCATATTCATCAAAGCTGTCGCAAAACCGCTGACAAGGCTGGTTGAGCCGCTAATGGCCATCGTCGACATACCAGCGGTATGCCAGCTGAAATCGCCGAGATAGGTCTCGTCAAACACAAAGCCATTGGTATAATTCGTGGTCGGAATCAGCTTTCCCCTATAGGCCACGCGAATGGTATCGGTATAGAAGGGACTCTCTAAGCCGTCGCCAACCTCCAACACCTGCACGTAGATATAGTCGCTGTTCTTGCCCGTCGTAGTGTCGTCTTGTGTAAAGACACGGATTTTCCTCAAAGAGCTGTTTGCTGCCCACTGGTCGGTCATCGCTGCATTGCGCTCCTGCCAATCGGCAAACTCATCCGTTGCATTTTCGTCCTCGCTGCAGGAGGTATAGGAGAGAAGGAGTAAGGAGAGAAGGAGAAAGGAGAATACCCCTCGCCATCCAAAATTCTTTCTATTATTGTTTTTACTCATATTCTACATGATTGGAATAAGGAGCCGATTGGTAATCTACTTTACCTCCTCAACTCCTTACTCCTTTACTACTTATTGAAGTTTCTTCAGCAATGATGCGATGCTCACCTTATCCTCGATGATGCTGTTCAGCTCGCTGATTGCCACACGCTCCTGCTCCATCGTGTCGCGGAAACGCAAGGTGACGCAGCCATCGTTCAGTGTGTCGTGGTCAACGGTGACGCAGTACGGTGTACCAATAGCATCCTGACGACGGTAACGCTTGCCGATAGAATCCTTCTCGTCATACTGACAATTGAAGTGGAACTTCAGCTGGTCGATAATCTCACGCGCCTTCTCGGGCAGACCGTCTTTCTTCACCAGCGGCATCACGGCACACTTCACAGGAGCCAGGGCTGCCGGCAGTCTCAATACGGTACGCGTCTCGCCGTTCTCCAGCTTCTCCTCGTCGAAG
>JAFZCU010000066.1 GCA_017556145.1 Prevotella sp.
GAAGTGCAGCAAGTTGATGATCTTCGACAACTCGTCGCCCTGACCTGCAACAGAGTCGAGCTTCAAATAATCGCGCACCACATTGAGGCGATAGTCATCTTTTGGCATATAAGTGAATTTGACATCCAACTTTACAGAATCCTTAGCGTATGGAGCCGACTTTCTGAGCACGTGGAGCGGCGTCTTCTCCTTGACCGCTGTCAACAGGGCTTGGTACGTTTTGTCCTTACGCAGCGACGTGAGGTCTTTGTCGTAGAGCATATTGTTGTAATCATTATACCCAAGAGCCACCGCCTGTTCCAACGCCTTTAGTGCCTGTTTCTTTTCTTTGGTTACGGCATAGCAGCAAGCCAAATCGTAGTAGTAAGGAGCGTTGAGCCGTCTGACGACTGCTTCGGATATATTCGCCACCTTATAAATATTGGTCGTGTCCAGCAGGTTGATGAGGGTGGTAAGCGGAGCTATTGCCTCTTTGTATTTACCCCCTCTGATAAAGTTCTTATAGGTGGTTTCATGCATTGACATCACCGTCTGGAACTCGATCACTTGCTTGGGTTGCCCCTCAGCATTCATCACAAGTGCAAACATCATGGTCAACATGACCAGACCTTTCTTTGTTAATTCTTTAGTTTTCATACCTATTTATTTTTATCATTTGACGTTGCAAAAGTACGAATAGTTGCCGATATCGCCAAATTTCTGGGATAATCTGCACGGAAATGTGATGGATGGTCTATTTCTTTACATTTGACGGTTACGTACTGGAGCCTTTACCGACTGATAGGCAATAACTTTTTCGTTGGAGTCGAATTTCACTATGAAGTACATTTCCTCGGAGTCAGCTATCTGACCTACGTATTTGCGATAGCCCCATTTTTCACCATTCTCATTGGCATTCTTAAATAATGGAGTGCCTAAGAGATGCTGTACATCGCTCTTGTTCATACCCAGTTCAATCTGGTTTATTCTTACTGTGTCGCGTGTAGAAACACAACTCGTTGTAACCATACACGTCATCAATAGGAATGCAATTGATATAACTCTAATCTTTTTCATAACTTTTTTTTTTAGAAAGCAGCACGCGCCATCTCGACGAATGCTGCATTTTAGTTTCATTCTAACTTGATATTAACAAAACTTATTCTTCAAATTCCTTCAATTCCTCCAGTCCGCGTTCTATCTCCTGCATCTGCTGGGCGTGACGGCGAAGCTGCCACTTGGCAAAAAGGATTCCTAAGCCGAAGGTTAGAACTGAGAGTCCGATAGGCAGTATCAGTCGTGTACCGAGTTCGTAGCCTGCTTCCTTATTGAAGCCGAGTTCCAAAATGTAGAAGGCTACCATCGCCAGGCATACGCCGGCAATCATCCACAACTTTTCATGGTGGCACACCTTATTGTATCGGAGCACAAGTCCACTGAGTTCATTGCACTTCTTGCCAACCAAGTCAAATTTCGACAGTAACGAGAGTTTCCATATCTGTGGTATCAGTCCTATTACCATGATGCCTTCCACAATGGCAAAGGATATAGGACGGATGGGTGTGTTCATATAGACATAAGGAAACACCACACAGATGATCAGCATACAGACCACAAAGTTGTAGATGTTTTGTTTCAGAATGCCATCGTATGCTGTCTTGGTCTTCTGAGATACCATCTCCTTAACCATACGCATATTCACTATTTCTGTTTCTGCCAGACGCTTATCAAGAGCGTTCCAACTGGTCTTCAAATCGTCAAGTTCCATAATCTTACAATTTAACTGTTAGACATTTGC
>JAFZCU010000067.1 GCA_017556145.1 Prevotella sp.
ATGTCGACGAGACCATGGGAAAGGGTAAACTCATCGACGAACTGTTTGGTGAGTTCTGCGAGGGCTCATTCATCCAGCCCACATTCATTACCGATTATCCTGTCGAGATGTCACCACTCACCAAGATGCACCGTTCTAAGCCCGGCCTCACTGAGCGTTTCGAGCTGATGGTGAATGGTAAGGAGTTGGCTAACGCCTATTCTGAGCTCAACGACCCCATCGACCAGGAGGAGCGCTTCATCGAGCAGATGAAGTTGGCTGACAAGGGCGACGACGAGGCGATGATCATCGATCAGGACTTCCTGCGTGCACTGCAGTACGGTATGCCACCAACCTTTGGTATCGGTATCGGCATCGACCGTCTGGTGATGTTGCTCACTGGTAAGTTCGCCATTGGCGAGGTGATGCTGTTCCCACAGATGAAGCCTGAGAAGAAGATTCCTCAGTCAACACCCACTGAGTGGGCAGAGATTGGCGTCAGCGAGGAGTGGGTACCCGTACTCCGCAAGGCTGGTTTCAACCTTGTCCAGAACATTGCTTCTGAAAAAGCACAGGGCTTACAGCAGAAGATCGGCGACATCGTCAAGAAGTACAAGCTCGACCTTCAGAAGCCCTCAGTCGATGAGGTGGCTGCCTGGATTGAGAAGGCGCAAGCCTAGGATCGCCTAGGAGAACCTAGAATTGCCTAGATAAATAAATATGTTCGACTGTGGTAAGATAGCAATCATTGGTGGCGGTTCGTGGGCAACGGCGATAGCCAAGATTGTGGTGGGACATACCCATCACATCGGCTGGTATATGCGTCGCGACGACCGTATCGAGGATTTCCGACGCCTCGGCCATAATCCCGCCTATCTTACCAGTGTCCACTTCGATGTCAACGAGATACACTTCGACAACGACATCAACCGTATCGTACAGCAGTACGACACACTGGTGTTCGTCACCCCTTCGCCCTATCTGAAAGGTCATCTTAAGAAACTGAAGACCCGCCTCCGCGACAAGTTCGTCATTACAGCCATCAAGGGTATCGTACCCGATGAGAACCTTGTCTGCTCGGAATATTTCCATCAGGTATTCGATGTACCCTACGACAACCTCGCCTGCATCGGAGGTCCTTCCCACGCTGAGGAGGTGGCGCTGGAGCGTCTCTCCTATCTGACTGTAGGCTGTGCCGACCGTGAGAAAGCCATGGCTTTTGCCGATATCCTCAGCAGCGATTTCATCAAGACCAAGACGTCAACTGATGTCTTAGGCATTGAGTACTCCAGTGTACTGAAAAATGTCTACGCCATCGCTGCGGGCATCTGCAATGGTCTGAAATATGGCGACAACTTCCAGGCTGTTCTCATGGCCAATGCCGTACAGGAGATGAACCGCTTCCTGACGGCCGTCTATCCCATTGAGCGAAATGCCTACGACAGCGTGTACTTAGGCGACCTGCTCGTAACGGGCTATAGCAATTTCTCACGTAACCGTACCTTTGGAACGATGATTGGAAAAGGCTATTCCGTCAAGAGCGCACAGATAGAGATGGAGATGATTGCCGAAGGCTATTTCGGCACGAAGTGCATGAAGGAGATCAACCGCCACTGGCACGTCAACATGCCCATCCTCGATGCCGTCTATAACATCCTTTATGAGCGCATTGCCCCACAGATTGAGATCAAACTCCTTACCGACAGTTTCCGATAAGGCTAGTTCTTTTTGGCGTTTTTATTTATTGAAATAAGCCTTGACTTTATCCCAGTCGATGTCGACAACCTCTATCGGCTGGTCATAATCTGTAGCTATGGCCTTCTGGTTCTGAAGGTCGAAACGGATCACGATACGGTCTTCAACGCAGACAGCAGTGTTGAGAGAATCAAGGCGGATGATGTCAAAACAATTAGTATATTTATGTATGTTCAGGCTGTCAGACTCAGTAGACGAAGTCTTCTCCAGCCGCCTATAATCCACAAAGCATTCGTCGTTGGGTTTCAGATACCATTCAAGCGTGTCGACACCATAAGCACCTGGTTCGGTGGTTCTGACCGTCACCATCATGGATTGACGCTGGTTGTTATTCGAAATAAGCCTATAAATGACGGCTCCGGCTAACAAAACACAGAAAAAGACGCCACAGACCACAGGCTGCATGATACAGCCAATAGCCACCCCTTTCCAACGCTTGCGCTGGTATCCGATGATAGGAATCGCAACCGAGGCCATAACGACCAGTATCGTAACAAGAAGCACAGCTATCACCACTGTCATATATTCACCTTCAAACATCTCTCCAAACTCTAAACTATAAACTATAAACTGTAAACCGTAAACTGTAAACTATAAACCATAAACTACCATAACCTCTCCCCTCCAGCTTACCTCTTCTGAACCGCAAACATCGTCAGGTCGTCGCTTTGCTCTGCCTCACCGACAAACTGCCTTACGGCTGATGCCATCGCTTCAACAAGTTCCTGTGGACCACGACCCACAGCCTTTGACGTCTGCAGCACACGGTCCATGCCAAATTGTTGATGGTCGATATCCTCCGCCTCGTTAAGGCCATCCGTATAGAGGAAGAGCGAATCGTTCGTCTTGAGCTGCATCTGCTGACAGGTAAACGCCCATCCTGGCATGACACCAACGGGGATGTTGGGGTCGCATGACAGCAGGCCGACATCACCGTCTTTCAACACCAGCGGCACGTTATGTCCTGCATTGCAGTAATCCAGAGTGCCTGTCGCCACATCGAGTACACCCACGAAGAGGGTTACAAACATATTGGTCTCGTTGTTGTCGCACAACAACTCATTGATGCCCGTCACCATCTTATTGGGTTCAGCGGTGTGGGCGGCAATGTTACGGAAGAGGGAGCGTGTGACGGCCATGACCAGCGAGGCGGGAACGCCTTTGCCCGACACATCGCCAATACAGAAGAAGAGTTTCTCCTCGCGGATAAAGAAGTCGTAGAGGTCGCCACCAACAGCCTTTGCAGGCATGACCAGTCCGAAAATATCGATGTCATTGCGATTGGGAAAAGCAGGATAGGTCTTTGGCAGCATGCTCATCTGGATGTCATGCGCAATCTTCAGCTCATTCTCGATAGAGGCCTTAGCCGTTGTCGTCGCCTTCAATTCTTCAATGTAGGCAGCCAACGACTGCTGCATATTCTCGAAGGAGTCGCGCAACTGACAGATCTCATCGCGGTGCTTGATGGTGGGTAGCGTTGTATCAAACTGCCCCTGCGCCACCTTATCGGCAGTGTCGGCCAACAACTTCAGGGGCTTGGCCGTCCGCTTAACAGTGAGATAGGTAACCAGGAAGGCAATCAACAACACGAAGGCAATAACGAAAACCAAGGCTATGCCGAGAATCATAGCGAAGCAGTCTATGGCTATGGTGGGACAGGATACCACCAGCACCCAGTCGGTGCCTGTCACAGGGGCATAGAAGAGATAGCTCTCTTTCCGATTCACCATCAGCACCTTCTCCGTCTCATCATGGCTCACCTTGCCTTCTTTCATCTCACCGACAATCTTTTCAGCCAGTCCCGGCTCATCCATGTCTTTGATGTGGACGAAGAAATTGCCTTTCTGAATGCGTCGCTGTTCAGGATGGGTGATATAGGTGCCATCGTGCGAAAGAACATAGCTATGGAAAAGCGTACGCCTTGTTTGTATAGTCCAGGCATCCTCTGAGAAGATGCTGTCCTGCTCTTCCAGAACGCGGGCCATAAAGTCGAGTGAGAGGTCGGCACCCAAAACCGCCACAAGACGTCCCTGCGCATCGTGGATTGGGTGTATATAGGCCACCAACGGGGTCTTCGCATCCTGACCGTCGAAGAAGGGCTTCGACCAATAAACTGAGTCACAGGCAACGGCTTCTTTAAACCATTCACTGTCCAGATAGTCATAGTCTGCGCCACCCAACTGCTGCACCACCACCTGCATATTATCGTTGCGCCAGGCGTAGGGACAGAACCAGCGTCCCTCCTTGGGGTAGTAACTGTCGATGAAACTGATGCCACAACTACGGATGCGGGGATTCTGCCTGACGATGCGCTCCACGATGGCCTGCATCTGGTCAGGCTGGCCGAGATGACGCTCAATATCGAAAAGATTGTTGCTCACAGCCACATTGACATCCGACATCACATCGCTGATAAAGCGGACGGTAGACTTCATATTGGAATGAAAGCCGCTGGCGCTGAGCTCCACAACGGCAGCCTTCTGACTGGTATAAATCAGGCACGACAGGCCGCACATCATGATGAGCAGCACCAGCATCACCCATCGCGACAGTCTCGAGGCAAACGAACGATTGTATCTCTTTTCTTCCATCATAGCGAGGTTTTGGTTGCAAAGATAGAAAAAAAAATCGAAAACATTCGCCCGTTACGAATAAAATGTGTAATTTTGCAAGCAAATATAACTTAATCCAATCAAAACAAGACAATGAGTAACATCAAACTTGACATCACAAAGGCCGCTTGCTTCTTGGAAGCAGGCGCAGTAGAGGCTTTCGAGCCGAAAGTAAAAGCAGCACAGAAGGCGCTTGAAGAGGGGACTTGTCCAGGTAACGATTTCTTAGGATGGCTGCATCTGCCCAGCAGCATCACACCTGCATTTATCGACGAGTTGCAGGCTTGCGCTGATACATTGCGTGCTAACTGCGAGGCCATCGTCGTCGCTGGTATCGGTGGCAGTTATCTCGGTGCCCGCGCCGTCATCGAAGCCCTGAGCAATTCGTTTGCCTGGCTCGTGGGCGATAAGAAAAATCCCACCATTCTCTTCGCAGGCAACAATATTGGCGAGGATTATCTGTTCGAGCTGACAGAATATCTGAAAGATAAGAAATTCGGTGTGATCAACATCTCCAAGAGTGGTACCACCACCGAGACAGCCCTGACCTTCCGTCTGCTGAAGAAGCAGTGTGAGGCGCAGCGCGGCAAGGAAGAGGCCAAGAAAGTGATTGTAGCCATCACCGATGCCAAGCGCGGTGCTGCACGTACCTGTGCCGACAAGGAAGGTTACACGAGCTTTATCATCCCCGACAATGTGGGAGGCCGTTTCTCCGTGCTCACCCCAGTAGGCTTGCTGCCCATCGCCTGCGCTGGTTTCGACATCAAGGAGCTGGTAGCTGGTGCTCAGGATATGGAGAAGGCCTGTGCGCCTGACGTTCCCTTCGCAGAGAATCCCGCAGCCCAGTATGCTGCCGTGCGTAATGGTCTCTACCAGAGCGGTAAGAAGATTGAGATCATGGTCAACTTCCAGCCCAAGCTCCACTTCATGAGTGAGTGGTGGAAGCAGCTCTATGGCGAGTCTGAGGGTAAGGACAAGAAGGGTATCTTCCCTGCCTCCGTCGACTTCACCACCGACCTCCACTCCATGGGACAGTGGATTCAGGACGGTGAGCGTACCATCTTCGAGACCGTTATCAGCGTAGAGGAGCCTGAGAAGAAACTTCTTTTCCCAGAGGATGAGGAGAATCTCGACGGACTGAACTTCCTCGCTGGCAAGCGCGTCGACGAGGTGAACAAGATGGCAGAACTCGGCACCCGTCTGGCTCATGTCGACGGTGGCGTGCCCAACATCCGCATCACCATGCCCCGCCTGAACGAGCGCTACCTCGGACAACTCATCTATTTCTTTGAGATCGGCTGCGGCATCAGCGGCAATGTGCTGGGCGTGAATCCTTTCAACCAGCCTGGTGTCGAGGCCTACAAGAAGAATATGTTCGCCCTGCTCGACAAACCCGGCTACGAGGCAGACAGCAAGGCCATCAAAGAACGCCTAGGTAAAGAGGCATAAATGTACGCTCTGGCGATCAAACAATACTTGGAAAGACACGGCTTTGAGGCACTCAACCCCAAGGCCGTGCTCTTTGACATGGACGGCGTGCTCTACGACTCCATGCCCAATCACGCCATTGCCTGGCAGCAGTCGATGGCGCAGTTCGGCATCCGGATGACCACCGACGACGCCTATGCCACCGAGGGTGCCCGCGGTGTGGATACCATCCGACAGATGGTCATGCGCCAACAGCACCGCGAGATCGACGAAGCCGAGGCACAGCGCATGTACGACGTGAAGAGCCGCATCTTCCACGAACTCCCCGAGGCGCCCGTCATGCCCGGCATCATCAGCCTCATGCAGCAGATCCACGACGACGGCATCCAGATCGGTGTCGTCACGGGCAGCGGACAGAAGCCGCTCATCAGGCGCATCCTCCATGACTTCGGAATGTTCGTCGACCAGGCCCATATCACCACCGCCTACGACGTCAGTCAGGGCAAGCCCAAGCCCGATCCCTACCTCAAAGGTCTGATGAAAGCTGGCAACCTGCAGCCTTACGAGGCCATCGTTGTCGAGAATGCCCCCCTGGGCATCCGGGCTGGCGTGGCTGCGAAAATCTTCACCGTTGCCGTCAACACCGGTCCCTTGGCAGTCCAGACGCTCTTAGACGCCAATGCCGACCTGCTCTTCCCAACCATGAGCGATTTCAGCGCAAACTGGAAAAAACTGCACCCATGAACGAATACTATTACTATGGCCTGGCAGCGATGATGTATGTCACCACGTGCTGGGCGTTTGCTGTTGTGCGCTGGTTCCACACCTGTCAGGAGCCCAAGGAGCGCCACGCCTATATCTGGCCCGACCGCAAGATGCAAGTGCTGGTCTACCTCATGGGTACGCTGCTGCTGCCCTACGTATTCAATCCCACCAACGAGGCGGCATGGACGCTGATGAAGTCATACTTCCCCGCCACCTATTATTTCTATTGCGGCCTGCTCCTGCTGTGCTATGCCGGTACCGTGAAGCAGTGGAGCCGTTGGAAACCCGTCAGCTGGGCGGCTGCCTGCATCGTCATCGCCACCATGCTCGTACCCATACTCAACGCCTGGATGCCCTTCGAGTTCCTGAACGCCCAGGGACTGCAGTTCTGGCATTATGTCATCACCGCCGAGAGTCTCCTGATGATGGGCTACTGCTGTATGGCCATGTGGCAGGTGCGAGGCTGGATCCGCGAGTCGCGCGATGCCAACTACTCCAACCCCGACGACTTCCCCGTGCGTTATGCCAGCACCGTCCTCTTATTCCCAATTATCCTCACCCCGCTGGTCTGGCCGGCCTACATCCTCGACTCCCGTCAGATCATGGCCATCCTGCACATTTTGCTGGCCGTCTTCAACATCGGATTGCTGCTCACCGTCATGCCAGCCTGGCGACGCAGGTTCATGCTGGCCGCTACCGCTGAGGATGACAACGACCCTGAGGATGCTGCCCGCCAGAAAGCCCTGGTAGAAAAGCATATCGAACAGACAGCGCTCGAAATACGGGCTTATGTGGAAGAGCAGTGCGCCTATCTCGACCCGCACCTGAAAGTAGATGACGTGGTGGAGCACTGCCAGCTGGGGCGCACCTACGTATCGTTGACATTCCAACGACGCTTCGGCTCGTTTGCCAGCTACGTCAACGGTCTGCGCCTGGCGCACTACGAGCAATATGCCACCGACCACCCCGACGAGACCAAGGAATCGGCAGCTATTGCCTCCGGATTTTCCAATTATATGGGCTGCTATCGCGCCAAACAGAAACACAAATGTGGCTAAGGAAAACAGGCCGATTTCTCGATGAAATCGGCTTTTTTTGTCGTTTTCTTACACGCCATGTACAATTTGTTATGTTTCTAACGGCCAGCTGTAATGAACTTACAACCGTTTTGTTATCAACTTCTGCCATTTGTTATTTGCTGTTTCGCAGAATTAGTGTAATTTTGCAATCGAAAACAAAAAGGTCATCCATAAACCATAACCATTAAAGTTTTAAAAAATGCCAATGACAGTATTCATAAACACAAAGGCCCAAGAGTACCAGAGCATGGAGAGCGAATCACTCCGTGAGCAATGGGCAAACGATGTTTTAAAACACTACTTAATGAAGGGCTACTTCGCAAATCAAATTATTGCAGAACCGGAAAAACGGTAGCAAGAATCATCCCCTCGCAGCAGCGAGGGGATGATCTTTTTCATTATCTGCAATCAAACAGAATCTTCCTGCGGTTATCCTTCGGCCTCACCGCGAAGTGAATCCAATACGTCGAACCGCGCTTCTCAAGGATGAGCTCGTCAAAATCACGTCGTCGCCGAGGGCTTGTCATCCAACCTCTTTTCGTGTTGGATAGCAGCCGAGAGTGTCAGCCCGCAGCATGTAGCGGTCCTGGGGGCTGACACGGAATTACGCTTTGCAATGATTCCTGTCATTATCTCAAATCTTTTATGATTTCGGCTACAAAGGTAAGTAATTAATTTCATACGGCAAACAAAAAAACAGAGTATTTTCAGAGCACAAATTGTTAAAAATCGCACCTGTCAAATTATCCGAAGCATCCGTCTCCTTAACATCCCTATTCCTCCACGGTGCCCCCGAGAATCTTCTGTACACAATTTTTACGAAGCCCCCAAGCCGCCACCTGTCTTATGTCACAAAGTTCCCCCTGATGGTCATTGGGACAGGTACCTGAGTGTGTGGACACCTTTTTATCGAGATACTCTTTCATTTCTGCTTCTATGATGCCGTCGACATCCATTCCCCAAGTAAGCCCAGCAAGTTCTACTTGTTCGGTTAATTCCGTAAGAGATTTCATTCCGCAATTCCTAAACTTTAGAAAGTCAGTTTTATGCATCTTTACTATATCACCGAGCGTTTCACAACCTGCTGCATTGAGTACGTTCTTACTTCGCACACTGATAGGCAAGTCAGCAACAGTCTTCATCAATTTCTGCACTAATGCGCTTGACTGGCTTATAAATTGCTGCTTTATATCATTCTGCTCCTTGATTTCCAATGCAGCCCGATATTCATCTAATTTTTTTAGAAGTTCTGTGATTGAATAGGTCAACCGTGCGTTCTCTTCTCTGAGCGCCTTGTTCTGTTTCTCTAATTCTTCTATTGTCATAGCTCTATCAATAACGAAAACAATACTTCCCAACTCATTATTTATTTATATAGATCCAGCCATTTCTGATGTTCATCATACCAATTACTGCTATGAGAACCAAGGCCTCCTATTTGTCGAGGATGTGCTAATGGCAGGACTTTGTAACTCTTACCATTAATCATTGTGCCAGTAAACTTGCCATAGCCATAAAGATCTTTATACTCCTGCAACGTCTTATAATCCACACTTGCTACTGCATTGAGAAACTGTTTAATGGGAATATCACCCAACAAAACGAGCATTTCAGCTTTCGACTCTTCCAGCTCTGCAATAATCTCTTTACAACGCTCGTTATCACAGAATTTTGAAGGGCGCTTGGGTATCGTTACCTCATTCAATCTATATGTCTCCTTTAAGGGCAAATATTCTCTTTTAATCGCATCTATTTGGCCATCGTTCAGCCTCGTTTCAGGCAACAAGTCACAAAGCCATGCATCCTTTCGGGTAAAGCCCAATGGCGCCAAGATGTGTTCATCAAGCACTTTCGCTGAAGGGCCATTGAATTTAGGATCTGCAGGCTCTAATGTTCCCAATTCCTTCGGGAATTTGATTCTGCTGATAATCTCTGCTGCCTCAGCGGGGTTACCATCCCAGAATATACGAGGTTCGCTGGCTACTGCCAAGGCAGTACACACCGGCCTTTTTTGCCCGGGTTTCCTCCAACATGCATGAACTGCACTTGCATACACACCCAGCACAAACACTTTCTTGGGAGTCCTGTCTTGCTGGACTACAGGCCTTAACTCTTCGCCAAATGGATAGTAGAATTTCATTTCTTCAAAACTTTATCGTAATACTTATCCCTCTCCTCAGACTCTTTTTCCTCATAGTCTGTTCTCGTGTGCTTATATACCATGTGTATCGGAGGGACGGAGCATTTGATATATCGAATGCTCCGTCCCTCCGATATACGCGGCCTCCCTTCAACTCGAGTTCAGCCGTTTACACTAGGGGTGTCTCTACCTCCTCCAAAATTTGTATAGCCACCATTGACCTCATCGAGCTGCTCTTCCTGAAGCAGCTCTTCCTGCTGCTTGTTCTTTTCTTCTGCCATAAATTTGTTGTTTAAATTAATATGTTCGAATATTCGGTTGCAAATATCGGAAAAAAATCCTAAACTTCCAAAATTTCAGGCAGAAAACTTTTTGAACTTACAAACTTACAACTTACAAAACGACTGGAATTAATGGGGTAACTTACATAAAGGTTTAAAGTAATATAATATTTATATTATAATATAATTATACTTATATTATAATATATGGATATTTGTAACTATTTTTGGTTGATTGATTCATGGGTATTTGTAAGTTGTAAGTCGTAAGTGTTTCCTGGAACAGTTTGACACTTTCCTGAAAAGGTTGTCTGATTAATGGTGGTGTAGTAAAAAGAGCCACCCGTTATCCGACAAGTGGCTCTTTGCATAATGGCTGAATGTACTTATTTGAAAATAAGTGGCACTAACGTTACGGCTCGCCCAGCTCAGCATAGATCAGCTGTACCTCCGCGGGCGTATAAGTACGACGCGAGAGGGTGAGCAGACTACGGAGGCGGGGATTAAATTCCAGCCATTCCTTGAATTTACGCCAGGCTGACATCGCAGAGAGCTTGGGAAAGTACTGTTGGGCGAGTTCACTGCGCCCGAAGGTTCTGATAGTTTTTTCGATCATATTGGTATATTTATTAATATGGTGCAAAGATACAAAAAAAAATTGTATTTCGCAAGGAAATATCTTGCAAAAATTAGCAATAACTTGCAATAATTTGCAAGGCCAAAAATAAATGTCGTAAATTTGTAGCGGAAATCAGAGGTAAGTAGTAAAAGGTGAGAAGTGAGAGATTGCCAAGGCGCCAGGAATCGAAACGACAAGCCGACGAAACTGACCGAAGATTCAAAACAAATTAATTTAACAACAAACTATTTAAAAATTTTACAAAGATGATTGAACTTTACATTTCACAGAACAAGAACACTACGAGTCAGGCGTACGGCAAGTATTACCCTCGCGTGAGTTACAAACAGACGATGGGCATTCACGAGATGGCCGTCCACATGGCTGAGCACAACACGCCGTTCTCAGAGGGAACCATCGAGGGTATCCTGCGCGACTTCGTGAAGTGCGTGCGCGAGCAGACGCTGAACGGCAACACCGTGAAGGTGGACAACCTCGCCATCTTCAAGGTGAGCGTGATCGGCAACGGCTGTGCCGAGCTGTATGACGCAGACACCGACAAGACCATCAGCGCCAGTATCGGCCACCTGGCTAAGACCGACAAGACCGGTCCTGCCGTGGCTTCGCTGAAGCTCCTGGCACAGGCCACTGGTGAGTACACCCGCGAGGAGCTGAACAAGGACGGCCGTCTGGCATGGACCGACAAGGCTGCTGCTGAGATCCTGGCTGCCAAGAATGCCGCCAACGGTTCGCAGGGCGGATCGCCTTCGGGAGGCTCAGACTCCGGTAGCGGCGGCTCGCAGAGTCAGGGCGGTTCCCAGAGCGGCCAGCAGGGCGGTGAGAATTCTCAGAACACTCCGAGTAATTCGGAGAACTCCGAGGGCTTTGCCCTGACGATCACCACCAGCGGTAGTGGTTCTGCCAGCATCACCAAGGACGGCAATGCTGTTGCCTCAGGTGCAGAGCTGAGTGAGGATGACGAGGTGGAGATCTCGATTACGCCCGCTGAGGGCCAGGTGCCTACGGCTACGCTGAACGGCTCGAGCATCGAACTGACTGAGAGCGATGGTGTGTATAGCGGTAACTTCGCGATGCCCGGTCAGGCCAGCACGCTGGTGATCAATACGGGCGCAGCTGACGATGATGGCTTCGACAAGGACTAAACGATGTCTGA
>JAFZCU010000068.1 GCA_017556145.1 Prevotella sp.
TGTTGATGTAGAATACAAGAATGGTGAACTTACCCTTCGAGAATTTCTCAAAGGGTGTTGCCTCGGTCACATCGGGCAACGACAAACAGTATTCACGGAACTCTTCTACGTTCATATCTCATTCGTTTCACCCTCTCTGCTGATTTCCCAGAAAAGAATATCTTTTTTGTCTGTGAACTCCTTCATTCGCCAAGCGGATTCGAAGCCGCTGGCTACAAAGTGCATGGGTATAAAAAGACCGACCTTGAACCGCTCGATGAACTGTCGGCCACCAAGGGTATAGCCGTTGCCGATGCGTCCGTCAATGGGGAACATCACCACATCGAAGCTGTCGGTAATCTTGCGGATGTCCTTCAGTTCGCCAAGATACTGTTTCTCATGAGCTATGGGGTCAATGTCTTCGTCAAACTCCTCGCTATAGATCGTCTCTCCAGGCTCGGCTTCAGGCAGGAAACGAGCATACCAGTTATTCAAGTCGCCGGCATGGAAGATTCGTTTACCCTCAGTCTCTTCAATCCATGACACACCGCTATCTGTGCTTCCTAATGCCCAAACGGAGATTGTACCATCAGACCATATTCCACCCTTGGCCAGCCATACGTCAGCATCTTCCTTGTTGGCTCTCCGGTGCTTGTAGATGTCCTTGGAGAGAATATAGGTGATACCTTCCCGCTGCTTCCTCCATTCGAAGATGGCACTATTGAAGTGGTCTTCGTGGAAATGGCTGGAGAACACATAGATGGGCTTATCCTTTTTCAGGAACGGTGGCACGACACCATTCAAGTCCAGCCAATAGTCGAATATCAGGATGGACTTTCCCGTTTCCAGCACGAAGCCACTATGGAATACGTAGGTCAGCGTCATTACAACTCTAATGGGCTCTTAAAGAAAGGACAGCGTTTGCCGATACACTGGTTATTTTTGCTGGAATAATCGCAGACGATATCTGGCTTTTCCATTTCCACGCCGAACTTCTCCTTGGTGAAGTCGATGGCAGAGAGGATTGATAGATAGGAGTCACGCTTGCAGCAGCGAGGGCCACCGATATTGCCAATCTCACCAAGAGACTTTGCCGTCATCTGATGTGAGAGAGCAAAAGGCTCATTAGCCAAAGGGGTGGACTTGGAGATAATGGAAACATACATGCCGGAACTGATACCTGCACCGCAGGCTCCCCAGAATCCGCAGGCTCCACCGGGTACGCTCTTACCTCGGTTCATCATCTCTGTCAGGGCTGCCGGCAGGTCTATCTCGCCACCAGCATTCTTATAGGCCGTCAGCAGTGCAGCACCCACCATCACATGATGTTCAGGTCCGTGCATGTGGCAGAAAGGCAGCTGCATCATCTTCTGGATAATCTCAATGGGGTTCTTGGACGTTTCGGCGAGACAGAGTCCGACGATGGTGTCCATCCCACGGGTGTGACAATCATTGCAGACATAATGTCCCTTGACACAGCGTGTCTTGCTGTTCTCTTTCTTGTGGCATATCGCGCACTCCATGAGTTCATCCGTTTCCAGATACTCCAGTGGCGCCTTGCAAATCAAACATTCTTCTTTCATACTATCCTGTATAAGTCGTAACCTTTTCTGTAGGCAATGTCCAGATACTTGTCCCAGTTTGTCTTTCTGGAATCACGTGCCTTTGACATTCCATCGAAAACTATAAAATCAGACTCTTTTACCCGGTTGAATAGCCTATCGCCAAGCATGACTTTCTTCATACAGTCGAGAA
>JAFZCU010000069.1 GCA_017556145.1 Prevotella sp.
CATCAAGAGCAAAGCGTAAGAGAATTTTGAAGCTTACCCGTGGCTACTTTGGAGCCCGTAAGAATGTTTGGACAGTAGCAAAGAATACCTGGGAGAAGGGTCTGACCTATGCCTACCGCGATCGTCGTAACAAGAAGCGCGTTTTCCGCAGCCTGTGGATTCAGCGTATCAATGCTGCCGCTCGTCTGGAGGGCATGAGCTATAGCGTCCTGATGGGCAAGCTCGCCAAGGCAGGTATCGAGATCAACCGCAAGGTGCTCGCCGACCTCGCCATGAACAATCCCGAGGCTTTCAAGGCCATCGTGGAGAAAGTTAAGTAACTTGGAGCTATAGGCTCAAGGTGAAGTAAACAAATCCTTCAAGAATAAAGCAGGTGCCGTCGTCGTGATGGCACCTGTTTTTTTATTTCCTGCGTTTGAGTTCCAGAACCGTGGGTATTTTCTGCCACTTGCTGTTCTTGGGCACTTTAATGGTAGAGCCGCTTATCTGCTTGAGGATGTAGATGGAGTCGTTCTTCTGGGTGAGGCTGGCGGTGAGGTCCTCTGAGCCGTAATCGTTGATAAGTTCCAGTATGGCGGTCTTCCTGTCTTTGATCCTGGCCGAGGTGATGACCCAGCAGAATGAATTGTTCTTTTTGCCGAGATAGCCGGGCAGCGTGCCGTAGAGCTCCTGTCCCGGCACTTTGATGGACTCGTCGTAGAAGTCGATTTGCAGATAGACCTCATACTCATTATTATATAAGTACGCGCGGAAGTTTGTGCTGTCCTTCTGCTCGGCAAAGGCGCTGATAGTCAGCCATAAAGCGATGATGGTAAGACAAGTTTTTCTCATGCTCAGCTCATTTTTGGGGCAAAGATACCAAATCTAAATCAATAAATCGCAAAACGAACATAAAATAGTTGAAGAAGAAAGGAAGATTTTAGTTTTTTTTAAGTACCTTTGCAACCGTTTATAATTATAACGATGGTAAAAAGTCTTTTGAAGCCCGACTACATTTTTGAATCGAGTTGGGAAGTATGTAATAAAGTAGGTGGAATCTATACAGTCCTTTCGACACGTGCCAAGACCCTGCAGGAGGCACATCAGGATAAGGTGATATTTATCGGCCCAGGTTTGTGGAAACGGGAGGACGGTAACTACACAAAGGAGGAGAGTCCCTATTTCAGGGAAGATCCGTCTCTCTTTGCCGATTGGCAATGGGAGGCAAAGGAAAACGGCCTTCAGGTGAGGGTAGGGCGCTGGACGGTGCCTGGCGAGCCTATTGCCATCCTGGTTGACTTTGTACCATATTTCGAAAAGAAGAATGAGATTTACGGCTGGCTGTGGGAGAAGTATCAGGTAGACTCGCTCCATGCCTATGGTGACTACGACGAGGCCTCGATGTTCTCGTATGCTGCCGCCCTCGTGGTTGAGAGTTTCTATCGTTTCTATTTAGAAACCAAGGGCCGGAAGGCAGGCGACGTCAAGGTGATCTATCACGCCAATGAGTGGATGTGCGGCCTCGGCGCCCTCTATATCAACAATAAGCTGCCCCAGATCGGCACCGTCTTCACCACCCATGCCACCAGCATCGGCCGTTCGATTGCCGGTAATATGAAGCCGCTTTATGATTACCTGTTTGCCTATAATGGCGACCAGATGGCCGGCGAGCTGAACATGCAGAGCAAGCACTCCATCGAGAAGCAGACGGCCCACCATGTGGACTGCTTCACCACCGTGAGCGAGATTACCGCCAAAGAGTGTGTGGAGCTGCTGGACAAGCCCGTCGACGTGGTGCTGCCCAATGGTTTCGACGATAGCTTTGTGCCCTCGGCTGCCCAGTTCACCCGTAAGCGCAAGGCTGCCCGTAAGCGCCTGTTGGATGTGGCGAATGCCCTGTTGGGTGAGGAGCTTGGTGATGATACGCTCATCGTGTCCACCTCAGGCCGCTACGAATTCCGCAACAAGGGTATCGATGTGTTTGTCGAGGCCATGAACCGCCTGCTGCGTGAGAAGGATCTGAAGAAGAAGGTCGTCGCCTTTATTGAAGTGCCCGGATGGGTTGGCGAGCCTCGCAAAGACTTGCAGGAGCGGTTGGCTCAGATGACTCAGAATACTCCGAAAACTCAGAATACTCGGAATACTCAGAATACTCAGAATACTCCGAAATTCACCACGCCCCTCGAGGTGCCTCAGGTCACTCATTGGCTCCACAACATGAGCCACGACAATGTGCTCGGCATGCTGAAGTATTTCGATATGCACAACCGCAAGGACGAGCATGTGAAGGTGATCTTCCTGCCGTGCTATCTGGATGGCAAGGACGGCATCTTGAACATGACCTACTATGATATCGTGCTGGGCAACGACCTCTGCATCTATCCGTCGTATTACGAGCCTTGGGGCTATACCCCGCTGGAGGCTGTGGCCTTCAAGGTGCCTTGCATCACCACCGACCTGGCAGGCTTCGGCCTCTGGGCCAACTCGGTGTTCGGCAGGTACGGTGAGATTCAGGATGGCGTGAAGGTGATTCATCGTACAGACTATAACTATTCGGAAGTGGCCGACATCATCAAGGACACGGTGGCTGAGTTCTCCGCCTTCACGAAGAAACAGGTTGACGAGGCCCGCAAGCATGCCGGCGAGTTGTCGAAGAAGGCATTATGGCGTGAGTTCATCAGGTTCTATGAACAGGCATACGACATTGCCCTCCGCAAAGCCGAAGAGAGAAAGAAGAACTTAAAAGACTGATATAATTAATTCAAGAGATTATGAAAATTAAAGCAGATTACACAAATGTTCCTTCTTGGAAGGTGGTGACCGTTAAGGCCACTCTGCCTGAGGAGCTGAAGTGTTTGGACGAGATTGCCCACAATATGTGGTGGGTGTGGAACTACGAGGCTCGCGATTTGTTCCGCGACCTTGACCCTCAGCTTTATCATGATGTAAAGCATAACCCCGTGATGCTGCTTGAGCGTCTCAGCTTTGCCCGCAAGGAAGCGATTCTTAAGGATAAGGCGCTGATGAAGCGCGTGAAGAACGTTTATGATTTGTTCCGTAAGTACATGGACGTGAAGCCCGACTCAAAGCGTCCGTCAGTGGCCTACTTCTGCATGGAGTATGGTATCCACTCCGCCCTGAAAATCTATTCAGGCGGTCTGGGCATGCTGGCTGGCGACTATGTGAAGGAGGCTTCCGACTCTAACGTAGATATGTGTGCCGTCGGTTTCCTCTATCGTTTCGGCTATTTCACACAGAGCCTTTCGATGGACGGTCAGCAGATTGCCAACTACGAGACCCAGAACTTCGGTTCGCTGCCCATCGAGCGCCAGCTCGACAACGATGGCAATCCCCTGGTCATCGACGTGCCCTATACCAACTATCAGGTTCATGCCTATGTATGGCGCGTGAATGTAGGTCGTGTGAAGCTCTATCTGCTGGACACCGACAACGAGATGAACTCTGATTTCGACAAGCCCATCACCCACGCCCTCTACGGTGGCGACTGGGAGAACCGTCTGAAGCAGGAGATCCTGCTCGGTATCGGCGGTATGCTGCTGCTGAAGAAGCTGGGCATCAAGAAGGATATCTATCATTGCAACGAAGGTCACGCAGCCCTCTGCAACCTGCAGCGTCTGTGCGACTATATCGAGGATGGTCTGACATTCAACCAGGCACTTGAGCTGGTGCGTGCTTCCGGCCTCTATACCGTACATACACCTGTGCCCGCCGGTCACGACTATTTCGACGAGGGCCTGTTCGGCAAGTACATGGGCGGCTATCCCCAGAAGCTCGGTATCTCCTGGGACGAGTTCATCGGCATGGGTCGTACCAATCCCGACGACCACGGTGAGAAGTTCTGTATGTCGACCTTCGCCTGCAACACTTGTCAGGAGGTGAATGGCGTGTCGATGCTTCACGGCTGGGTCAGCCAGAAGATGTTCGCCCCCATCTGGAGCGGCTATTATCCTGAGGAAAACCATGTGGGCTATGTCACCAATGGTGTGCACTTCCCCACCTGGTGTGCTACGGAGTGGCGTAGGGTCTATGCCAAGTACTTCGATGCTAATCACATGAGCGACCAGTCGAACGAGGAAATCTGGCACGGCATCTATAACTGCCCCGATGAGGAGATCTGGGAGACGCGCATGGCTCTGAAGAAGAAGCTCTTCGAGTATATCAAGGAGCAGTTCCGCGAGACCTGGCTGAAGAATCAGGGTGATCCCTCGCGCGTGGTATCTCTGCTGGAGCGTATGAATCCCAATGCATTGGTCATCGGCTTCTGCCGCCGCTTTGCTACCTATAAGCGTGCCCACCTGCTGTTCACCGACCTCGACCGTCTTAATAAGATTGTCAACGATCCTGAGCATCCCGTCATCTTCCTCTTCGCAGGTAAGGCCCACCCCGCCGATGGTGCCGGACAGGGCCTGATCAAGAAGATCTTCGAGATTTCGCAGCGTCCTGAGTTCCTCGGCAAGATCATCTTCCTCGAGGACTACGACTTCATGCTGGCCCGTCGCCTGGTTTCGGGTGTGGATATCTGGATGAACACGCCGACCCGTCCGCTGGAGGCCTCCGGTACATCTGGCGAGAAGGCCGAGATGAACGGTGTGGTGAACCTCAGCGTGAAGGATGGCTGGTGGCTGGAAGGCTATCGTGAGGGTGCCGGATGGGCGCTCACCGAGAAGCGTACCTATCAGAACCAGGGCTATCAGGACCAGCTCGATGCCGCTACCATCTACGGTCTGCTGGAGAACGAGATTGTGCCGCTGTACTACAATAAAGATAAGAAGGGCCTCTCGAAGGGCTGGATCAAGGTCGTCAAGAACTCGATTGCCCAGATTGCACCTCACTACACCATGAAGCGTCAGTTGGACGACTACTATTCCAAGTTCTATGAGAAGGAGGCCAAGCGCTTCAAGGCACTCTCTAAGGACGACAACCGTCTGGCCAAGGAAATTGCCCAGTGGAAGGAGACCGTCGCCGAGCGCTGGGATGCCGTCTGCGTGGTGTCTGCCGAGTCTACGGCACCTGCCTCCGGTGAGCATCTCACGGGTGAGAACTATACGCTGCGCTATGTCATCAACGAGCAGGGCCTCGACGATGCTGTCGCATTGGAGAAGGTCAATGTCTACACCGATGAGAATGGCGAGGACCATGTGTTCTCTATCGAGCCGCTGAAGATGGTGGGCCACGAGGGTAACAACTATACCTTCGAGGTGGTGCATTCACCCAAGCAGGCCGGCCAGTACAAGAGTGCCGTCCGCATGTATCCCACGAACAAGAACCTGCCTCACCGTCAGGACTTCTGTTACGTGAAGTGGCTGGAACTTCCCTTGTCCTCCATTTAATCCATCATAATCCCTCGCTCTTCCGGGCGGGGGGATTTATGTATTATCCTTGCATAACTATTAACGCTTAATTGAATGAATACATGATTGGAAGAATCATTATTTGTAGCCTACTGTTTTCATTAAATGCCGCAGGACAGGAACCGGAAACTATAGATAGTATACATCAACAGGAAAGCAAACCAACCTTGATGGGACGGCTTCATCAGGTGCAGCAATTTCTGGACGATAGGGCCAAGGCAAAAGTGAATCCGCACTACATCGAAGTGCCCGACAAGCCTTGGAGAGTCGTTTTGCGCTATAATGAGAATGGTGTCGATGTGGATTACGACCAGAGTGCTGACTTCCCGGCAACCAACGAACGTACTGAATGGAGGATCTGCTTCGAGCCACCCTTGGCATCTTCCATTGGCTTCTGGGTGGGCTACCGTGGTACGGGATTATCCTATTCCAAGTCGCTCGCCAAGAATGCAGGACGCTATTACTCCTTCAGCACCACAGGCGCAAAATATGGCTTCAACTTCAGGCTGAGGCGATTCAACACGACCGATGCCAAATTCTCTGCCACAGGATACAAAGACGGGCAGGTGGATGGAGAGCCATACGATACGGCATTCAGCATGCCTTCTCCTGTATGGATACGTTCTGTCTATATCAATGGCTACTACGTGTTCAACGGGCGCCGCTACTCACAGGCAGCCGCCTACAACCAGTCGGTCATCCAGCGCCGTTCTGCAGGCTCCCTCCTCTTAGGTGCAACGTGGTATCAGTCTTCATTCGACTATTCTGACATCAACAATTACTTTTTCATGATTATCGGCCACGACATACATCGCATGAAAGTCCACCAGGCCAACATTGGTATAGGCTACGGCTACAACTGGGTACCGGCGCGCGGCCTTGTCATCAATGCCATGGCCATGCCTACTGTCAGTGTCTATAACCGCGTGAAAATCTACAAGTACAACTTCAACTACTATTTATCCCCCCAAGAGCCTGTTGATGACTATGGAGAATATAACACGCAGACGAGGACCTGGGCAAATGGCAAATCACGCAAACCAATAACCATGATAAAAGAGCAGGACTTATATTATTGGGATGGCGGTTCGGAGACGACCTACAGCGCCCTGCGTCTTAACCTTGACTTGCGCATCGGCATTGCCTACAACTGGAAGAAATACTTCATTGGCATCCAGGGACAGTACAACAATTTCACCTATAAGAAGGACCAGAGCAAGGTCAATATCTTCGATGCCTACGCCCGAACCTCGTTTGGCGTGAGGCTGTAGAATAACTATTCCTCTGAGTAGTTGTCGAGGATGTATTTCCCAAGGTCGTTGTCCTTGTTGCGTTCGGCGCAGTTGCGGATGGCCTGCTTCATGCGGCGGTCGATACTGTCTAAATCGTGGAGCAGGTTCTTTTGTGTCTCTTCGCTGGTATAGGGGCTCTGGTGGATGACGTTGACGATGTTCTGGATCTTCTGGCTACACTCCCGGATGGTATCGTTCAACGCCTGCCACTCGCGCATCTGACGC
>JAFZCU010000070.1 GCA_017556145.1 Prevotella sp.
CTTGAAGATATTGCCCCTTGATTCCGTCCAAATATCTCGCAAAGTTCGGTAATGCTTTTGCCTGAGACAGACAATTGAAGAAGTCTGTCGTCATCCTCTTTCGTCCATGGTCGGTAAGCATTCGGATATTGTGCACGCTTCTCTTCTATGGTGTATGCCTTCTGTTGCTTAGAGTCGTCTATAGAAATGAAGTCTGTGATACAAAATGGAGTCTCTGTTGATGGCCTGAGGAATTCTACAATAGACTTTGCATGAGACAGAACTGAGGGTATTTCGGACAGAGGAATGTTGTACAGTAATTCTGGATTAGAGGGTTCGCCCCCTACTCCCAAAATAATAAAGACTGGGATGTTTCTATCTGTTGAGAACTGCCGATAAATAACTATTTTGTCATTAGAGAATAAGTCTTTCTCTATATCAGGTAGTAGTTTCTCTCGCCACTTGCATTCGACAGCAAATCCTTTTCCTTGATAGTCGAAAACAAAATCTGGATGACGATTGCTTTCGGGACAGATGATGCCAAGCGGACGACTGGTGCTCACCGTCGTCTTATCCCCCTGCCACTCTTTCAAGATGAAGCCGTCTTTCTCGTGGAGACTGAACAACTCCAACACATAGTCCTCGAACTCGCGACCTTTCAAGACATCTTCTGGAAGTGTGATGGAACGGATGCGTGCATAGATAGCCGAATAGGAGCGATGCAACTGTTTATGAATGGCATGGATGCCCATATCTGCATAATACATTCGCAGAAGCACCTTGTCCTGCGCCACCGTCCAACGTTCACGCTTGGTCTCTGGCTCTGCAGCCAACAAAACTGCTTTGTCATTTATAAGATTTCTGACATCAGTTCTTCCTGCTAATATAGAAAACACGCTACCGTTCTTGTTGACATAGCCACAGACAACATACTGGCAGAGCGAAAGGACATATTCGTTCCTCAGCCTTGGCGTCTGTCCCTTGCCTCGTGACTCATCGCGTTTTAGCACAACAATAAGCATTCGGTTTTCTTTCAAAGCCTGTTCAACTTGAATGTTATTCACATCTGTGAAACGGTTCATTACAAACAAGATGGTCGGAATCCTAGCAACCAGCAAAGCTTTTAAAACTTCCTCCTCCATCTCAGTAGAATTGAAACAGACAACACAATCATGTTCCGACAGGCTGTCCGTCCATTGGAACACTTGCCCGTACATTTCAATTGGTGTCCGCCTAGAGCATAGAAATAGCGTTTTCGTCCTTTTCAGTAGTTCTGCATTGCCTATTTGTTCTACCGTTCGCATTTTGATAAATATGTTTTATGTACGCAAAATTAGTAATTCTTTTGCATATTGACGAATAATCGAAGGATAATTCGTATCTTTACGAGATAAATCTCGCGAAAATACTTCCGCTCGGCAAAAAAAGAATAAATTCTTTTGTTTTGCACTCGCTTAATCGTACCTTTGCACACACAAATTCAATAAGAACGCCTGATAAATGAAAGTCTGTCGGGCGTTTTTTTGTTGTCATTTCCAAGTCGTGGGACAATTGTCCTACGCGTTTGTTAGATGCCACATGTGACACGGTCAAAGGATAACTATGACGAAGAACTATTGTTGTCTTTGTCTGACGGCTTCGAAAAGAAGAATGGCTGCAGAAACCGAGACGTTGAGCGAATCGAGTCGACCAAGCATGGGGATGCGGATGTGCGCTGTGGCGGCTTCACGCCATTGTTGTGTCAACCCTGTTGATTCCGTTCCCATCACGATGGCTGTGGGGCCTGTCATGGGTGTGTCGTAATACAGGTGGGAATCTTGCAACTGGGCGGTCAGGATGCTGATGCCTTTATGTTGGAGAAAGGCGATGCACTCTTCTGACGTGCACGCCACCGTGGACACCGTGAAGATGGCTCCAATCGACGAGCGAATGAGGTTGGGATTGAAGAGGTCGGTCAACGGGTCGCAAACAATGACGGCATCGGCCTTCGCTGCATCTGCCGAGCGTAGGACTGCCCCAAGATTGCCAGGCTTCTCAACACTCTCGAGAACCACCAGCAACGGATTCTCAGGCAAGTGCAAATCTTCCAATGCAAGCCGCCGGCTCTTCACCATAGCCACTACTCCTTCAGTTGTTCCACGATAGGCTATGCGGTCATAAACCGAAGGCGACACTTGGAAAACATGGTTCTCCCCTACTTTTACCACCATCTCTTCAAGCAACTTCTCACCACTCTCCATCAACTCGGGACAAACATATACTTCCTCCAATTGGAACCCAACCTCCAAGCAATGCTCCAATTCCCGACGCCCTTCCACCAAGAAGACGCCCTCGCTCTTACGCAAGGCCGATTTCTGTTGCAAAGCTGTCAGATGCTTGATGTGCGCGTTTTGTGTACTTGTTATCAGTAGAGCCATTCCTAACGATTTGTTTTCTGTAATAATTGAACTCAATCAAGTCCAAAGAGTGTGCGCAGACTTCCATCCACACCGCTGAAGCCCATGAAAGCCAACGAAAGAAGTCCTGCTGTGACCAATACGATGGCCACTCCACGCATGCCTTTGGGAATGTTGGCCAGTTCCATCTGCTCGCGCAATCCGGCGAAGACCACAAGTGCGAGTGCGAATCCGATGGCAGTTGAGAGCGCATATACAACGCTCTGAAGCAGATTGAAATCCTTCTGAATGACGAGAATGGCCACTCCAAGTACCGCGCAATTGGTCGTGATGAGAGGTAGGAAAATTCCAAGTGCCTGATAGAGAGCTGGCGACACTTTCTTCAGGATAATCTCCACCATCTGCACCAGCGATGCGATGACGAGGATGAATGCCAGCGTCTGCAGGTATTGCAAGCCAAAGGGATTGAGCACATACATTTGGATGAGCCATGTAACGATGGTGGCCAATGTCATCACAAACGCCACAGCCGCACTCATACCCAACGAGGTGTCTACCTTCTTGGAAACGCCAAGGAAGGGGCAGATGCCCAAGAATTGCGAAAGGATGATATTGTTGACAAATATCGCTGAAATGAAAATCAGTATGTATTCCATATCAATGTTTCTTTATGATTGTTGCTAATGACGATTTCAA
>JAFZCU010000007.1 GCA_017556145.1 Prevotella sp.
GGAAAGCCTCCCATCCCTTCTGCCTCGCTTCCGCTTCGGAATCCGCTTTGATCTCAAAAGGAATACGACGTTCCCGCACGACCGCCTTCATGAACAGGTTGAGCGCCGCGCTGTTGCTGAGTCCGAACTGGTCGCACATATAGTCGAAGTTCTTCTTCAGCTGTTCGTCTACTCTGATTGTGATAGATGTCATTCTTCTTGTTCTTTGTCTATTTATAATGCAAATATAATGCAAAATACATTACAAAACAAGAAAGATGTACAATATGTAATCGAGAAAACACATCTGACCACCCTTCAATAATAAACCGCCCGGCCATCAAAGCCGGGCAGGGTTTCGTAAGTGACCGTTAACCAAGTTGTCTCTGAGTTTGCTATTGTGCCGTGGAAATCGTATGTTTGTTAGATCTATCCCGATATGCCGGAGTATTACGAGTTATTTACTGTTTGCCCATTATGAAGACACAACAAACACTTCGAGATATCGTCAGCATCATGATCATTGCGCTTGGTATCTTCGTCATTGCCAATGGATTCATTTGGAACCTTTTGACCAACTATGTGGAAACAGTGTCTTTCAACTGGTCTTTCGATAAGTCTTTCTCATCATTGGGTGTCCTGGATGCCTTGTTCCTCCTATTCCAGTTAATCAGTCTTATAGCCTCTATCGCCATCAGCTTTTGCCGTTTGTTTCGGGTTCAATTCAAAGAGTACAAGACTGAAAGGGTTATCGCCACCGTTTACCTTTGTCTTGCATTTTTGAGTATTTATCCTCTTTTATTGTTTACAGCCTTTACGGCCTGGAATTTTAATGCCGATGATTCTAAAAGGTATATCCTGGCGGTCTCGACAAGTGTCTATTTTCTGGATTTCTGTACTCTCTGGTTGTCTGTCCAGTCTGCCAAGTTGCTTGTAAGAACTCGTCGATAGTTTTGATTGAATGCCGGGGTTTTTCATCGGAATTCTCACAGGAATCGACTTTTCTCAGAAATCTAAATCTCTGAAAATCAATTAGTTAAATAGTCTTGTACGTAATCGTTAACGATTATCGAACCAATTTGGATAATCTTAGAAAGGTGTATCTAATTGGTATTCAGACGGAAGTGTGATAATCCCCGGACTTTCTGAAGCAAACGGTTTGATTTGCAACCGGGTTGCATTTGTAAATTGTTTACTTTGCAACTTGATAGATTGTGATTTACGACCACCATGTCCCGGAAGGAAACCATAACCGCCATCATTTTGCTTACCATCTTGGGTACAAGCATGCATTTCGTGCACCATCTACCTTTCTTCAATCATTTCCTGGGCTACATCTTTCCCGTGGTGGAAAGCGTAATGGCGCACATGAAGATGGTATTCTATCCGATGCTGCTGCTCAGCCTGTATTTGGTACTCAGCCGTCATGATATCAAGGAATTTGGCGCACCCATCCTGGCCGGACTGACCGTGGTACCCGCCATCGTAGGCGCTTTCTTTTCCTATTGGATCTTCGTCCATCACGAGCTGATGTTCCTGGATATCATTATCTACTTGGCGGCCATGGTCGGCGCTGTCCTGCTGGCAAGGCGCTGGAGACAAAGCAACCTGGTTCGGAAGTATTGGCCGCTCTGGATTGTCCTGGTCGTCGTGCAACTTATTCTGACAGGCTATCTGACGTACAACTATCCCGACTGGCTTGTTTTTGCCGATCTGGGGTAAAAGCCACGGTAAACATGTCTTCTCCTGAAATAGGTTTACCATGTCTGCGGAAGATTAAACTGTAACTGGTTGATAGACAGATGATTCAAAAACTCGTGTTCGCAGACCTCGATGGGTACGCGAAAACCCGGCCATTGATCCTGTAGCTATCTTTCCCTCATTCTCTTGATTTGTTTCTTGATCAGCTTCGGCATATCCCGGTAACGGATACCGACCATCAGCGTAAGCGTCTTCTGCATGGAGGCAAAGCAGATAAAGAACAGCAGGATGCCGCCCACATAGTCATACCATGCCGCCAGATGGTTCACCGCTAAATAGCAGATCAGGCCAATGCCCACGACGGCTTCCATCAGGGCCGTGACCATCCCGGGAGTATACTTCTTTTTGAGGCCGAAGATCTTGATGCCCATCACGTGGACGAATCCTTCAAAACAGCCGAACACGGCGATGGTCACGGAAAACAGTGGAATACTGTCGAAAATGAAGGGCAGCAGCGTAACTGCAACCAGAAAGACTCCAGTGGGAATGCGGCTGGCCCGGCGGAGGTCATCGGTCAGATCGACCTCGATCAACGATGAAATTAAGTCAACGAAACCTCCCGGATAAGCTCCTTCCTCCCATTCATGCAGAATGAACAGGAAATTGAATACCACAACAAAGAGCCTGATGGTGGAGAGAACGATCATGAAAGAGGTTACCACCATGAAAAGCATGGCCAGAACGGTGTAAATCTCTAGAGCGTAACGTCTGATAAACTTTCCCATGATATCTTTCTATTTGGTGTTTCTGTAAAGGGATGCGATGCCGTGCCTGACTGCAAATTCATCGGCCTGATGGCTGGCAAAGCCATAGGGCGTGTCGCGCCTGCGGAAACTCAGAATAGGCAGGAGAATGGTCAGGAAGGCTACGACCGGGAATACGCAGATGGGAGCCCACCAGTAGTAGGACGGGAAGGTGTAATTCCCGGCCAGATAGACAAGGAACCAAACTCCCATTATCGGCATGACAGTACAGGCCGACAGGCATCCCGGAGAATACCAGGACTTCAGCGCCAGATTCAGTTTGAAGCAATGCATGAAGAACTGCGCCATCGTGAAATAGGCGATAAAGATGTCATACCAGATCCACTGGTAGCAGAAGATCCCGGCAATGTAAATCGGATAGGCGCAGAACACATTCACCGTGAGGGCACTCATCTCGTTCAGCGGATATTTCCCGTAATCCTGTTTTTCGCCAAACAGGCCGATATTGGCAGCGGCTGGGAAGCCGCCAGGGAAGATGTATTCCTCGAACTGATGGAACAGCAGTGCCATGAACATCAGGACCATAAAACGCTGCAAATCGGGAAGGTTCTGTCCCCATAAACCGATGAAAAAGGCCAGTGCGACAAAGAGACCTCCACCGATGGCGGCCCAGTACCTGCGATAGAACTTGAAAGCTTTCATACTGTCAGAGGTAATATTCTTTGGCAAAGATAATAAGGGCGGCGGTCTTCGTATGTGTCTTTTTCAATGAATAAATGTACGATTCCTACGATTATTGTTGATAATGGTACCTTCTGGCGGAATTTATGGTATATTTGCACTGAAAACCTTCTTTTCATGCCGATCAAAACAAAAGCGCTCACACCTTCTTTCTTGCTGGAACAGACCGGTGCAAGTGAAGAGGTCTTCGTATCGGAAGATATTGCCATCCTCCACTCTCTGGGGCCTTTGAAGGATTCATCCGCTACAGATATTCTTCATACGCCGCAGTATGTAGAATTGGGGCGCATTGTGCTGGTAACGAAAGGAACGGCCACCCATCACATCAATCTGGTCCCTTTTGAGACGCAGGCCGGCGACGTGCTGGTCATTCCGCAGAATAACCTTATCAGCATTTCTTCTCTGTCAAATGACTATGACGGGCAGATGTTTTCCTTCGGCAGGCTTCCCGTCGATTTTGAGAAGGGCGTTCGTCTGAGACTGTCGGAGAATGATTTCGGGAGGATGCGCCATTATGCAGAACTGCTCTGGGAAATTGTTCACAGTCCCTACGACAGGCGTTCTATTGAGCATATGGAAACGGCCCTCTTATATGATTTGAAGCGAATGCATGAGCATCAGAGCAGTGTCGGCATCGCGGCCCAGTCCCGTGGGCAGCAGCTCTTCCAGCGTTTTCTGGAAGCATTGGGGCGGAAAGGCTCGCTCCCTCGTACTGTCAAGGCCTATGCTGATTCCCTTTGCGTTTCTCCGAATCATCTTTCTTCTGTCGTCCGTGAGCAGAGCGGCCGTAGTGTCATGGATTGGCTCAACGCTCACTGTATCCTGCGTGCGCAGGTTCTGCTTCGACATACAGACTTGCCAATCTATGAAATCGCCGACCAGCTCGGTTTTCAAAGCGCAACCTTCTTCAGCCGCTTCTTCCGCCGAGCAACCGGAATAACGCCCAAAGAGTATCGGGCGGGAAAGCAACGGAGCAAGTAAACAGGGTGTCTTGTTCTGAAATAGGTTTACCATATCTGCGGAAGATTAAACTGTAACTGGTTGATAGCCAGGCGATTCAAATACACACATCAGCAGACCCGCTAGAAAAAAGGGTGGTCTGCGGATTGAAAAAACGCAATGTGTTGCAAATCAACGAATTACAAATCCGTTATCCGCAGGCCCCTGTGAGAAGCACAAATAACACGGCCTTAGCACTGCACATACTCTGAATCGAAACACCTTTCGGAGCGAAGCGACTGCGCCATCAGGCGCACGGCCGGCCCGGGACTTTTGACTGGTCAAAAGTCGGAAAGGGTTTTAGGCCGCGGGGGTGCTCGAGGGGGCTGCTCCCCTCGTTAGATAGAAGTACGGGGTCGTTAACTTATATCTAACTTTTCAGGAGGACTTGAAGAAGATATATCTAATTGGTATTCAGTAAGAAACAAGATTACCCTACGAATGGAGAACGGGACAACTAATCTAGTTCGGATTTCCCCCAATTCCAATCGAAAGGTTCCTCTCCGTATTCATCAATCAAGGGTTTAAACCGTTCACTTTGTTTCCCTTCATAGAATGCCCTGAATAATTCTTCAGAGAAAACCTCTTTCTCTTTTGCTCCTCTGTTGTGGAACATGTCAAAGATGAATTCATATGCCCAATCATTATCATAGGACATGACGGCCGAAAAGAGATTGCGGATAATAACGCTATTCTTGCGTTCAAGCTCTTCATCCCGCATCTTTTCCAGAGTGGGAATAAAGATTTCATCTTGCCACTCCATGACCGTGTTCAAGGCGAAGATCTTTTTGTAATAGGCTGTCTGCAAATACGAATCAACCTTGACATCATCCATCTGACTGGCTTGAAGCGCTTCGATGATCAGAGGAATATCGGCAGAATCCTTAAATTCGGCAAGAATGGGCATTAGATAAGTTTCCCCACCATCCATCAATTCATGGATTCTTTCATACAACCCTTCAGTGCCCACAAGCCTGGATGCAGGTTGAAACTTGTAGAAATGGTCATATCCGGACCCGAAAACAATCGTACTGTCGATAATACGTCTTTGGGTATCAGAAAAATGCAGAGAATCGGATTCTTCAAGAAAGAAAGAGGCCACGTTTGTATCAAACCAAAGATCGGCCCATGCTGTCGTGAATGAACTTGTATCCTTCAGCGCTGAAAGAAGGATGTCGTAGCATCTTTCACTTTGTTTTGACGCTAATGACCAATATGCGAGTGCCCTGATTGCAGGTTCGCTGGCATGACGTGCCAATGAATCAAGATCGGAATCGCTGCTTTTCCTCACCAGCCTCTGTTGAGTCATCCACCCTTTCGGAATATGACCCCAACCATCAGTGGGCGCCAGGTAAAGAGTGTTCTTCTCAACTGGACCCGAGCAATTGAGCAAAAGAGCCAGGCAGAATGAGACAGCCAGCGCTTTGAGAAATAAACTGATTTTGAGGATGCAGTTCTTCATGTTGCACAAAGATAATGTTTTTCTCATGGATTCACTACGCCGAAGACAAAGTGTCTTATCCTGAAATAGACTCACCAAAGGCCTGCAGATGCTTTCATTGTAACTGGTTGATAACCATACGATTCAAAAACCCGTGTCCGCAGACCTGCTGTTTTTCTGAGAGGTCTGCGGAGGAATGGACTGTAACCATTTTATTACCAGTGAGTTGCAAAACGGACATCCACAGACCCGTAAAGACATATTATAGGACGATACATGAGGTGGGAACCGCATCTGTCTCAGGGTTATGATAATGAGACAATTATGAGGTCACGGGTTCCGAACCGACTTCATAAATTTGGGGTTCGGAACTCTATGATTTATAATCAACTGATAAACAATATTTTACACACTCGTTGGTTCCCAACCTCTTGCAAAGGAACCAGAATCCTTGGCCTTTGCACTGTACAAACCCTGAACCGAAGCACCTTCGGAGCGAAGCGACTTCGCCTGCAGGCGAACGGCGGCTTCTGCCGCCGAGTCCCTCCCCCGAGGGTATTAACGAAAGAAAAAGCAATGAATATATGTGCCAAGGAGATCCCTGGCACTGCACCTACACTGAACCGGAGCACCTGGAGCGAAGCGAAGGCGCCATCAGGCGCCCGGCCGGGCCGGGTATTTGACGACGAAGGAGGCAAATACGGAAAGGCGAACAGGCCGCGGGGGTGTATGAGGGGGCAGAGCC
>JAFZCU010000008.1 GCA_017556145.1 Prevotella sp.
CCAGCGCAGATTTTTGCGCGAAAGCGGATGCAAAGGTACGACTATTTTCAATACCCTCCAAATTTTTCGGCAACTTTTTTTCGAAAAACATGAAAGTTTTCGGGATTATTGACAAAGCAACATTTTACACCTTATTAAATATATAAGATTACTCGAAAATTTCCTCAATTTCATTGTCACCAAGTGCATCGTCGACATACGAACAAGGGTTATATCCATCGGGCATATCGAAGACGGCGCTCTCGTTGATTCCGAGTTGAGAATCGGCATAAATCTGCTGCATATAATAGGCGAAAACAGGCAACGCCATCGTAGCACCTTGTCCCATATCCATCGAATCGAAATGGATATCACGGTCGTCACCTCCTACCCAACAGACACTGACCAGTGAAGGCGTCACTCCAACGAACCATGCATCACTATTGTTATTGGTAGTACCTGTCTTTCCACCAATCTCACCCTTCATATCGTACTTATGACGAAGTCTTCCTGCTGTTCCACCATCTACGACTGCCTTCAGCATATAGAGCATCTTGTTGGCACTCTCCTCACTGATTACCTCATTCATACGTGGCTGGAACTGTGCGATCAGATTGCCTTCACCATCCTCAATACGTGTCACGAACATGTGAGCAGCACGAATGCCATGATTGACAAAAGCCGTATAGGCACTTGCCATTTCACCAACCGTAATCTCACAAGGTCCGAGACAAAGAGACATAGACGGATGAATATCCGGATTGTTGATACCGTATTGTCGAAGCAGATCGACAAAAGCCTGAGGACTCAGTTTGCTCATCAAATATGCTGAAATCCAGTTGTTAGACTGTTGAAGTCCCCATTTCAAAGTCACCATCTGGCCATATCTTGCCCGGCCGCTATTCCTCGGAGTCCACGGCTTGCCAGCTACCATATAGGTCTGTTGTATATTCGGTGCCTCATCACATGGAGAGAAGCCATTCTCCATCGCCAGGGAATACAAAAAAGGTTTGATGGTAGAACCGACCTGACGACGCCCCTCCATAACCATATCATAGGCGAAATGAGAGAAATTCAATCCACCTACATAGGCTTTCACATGACCATTCTGTGGACAGATACTCATGAAACCTGTACGAAGAAATGATTTGTAATATTTTATCGAATCGATTGGAGTCATCGTCGTATCCACTTCTCCATGATAGGTAAAAATAGACATACGCGTCGGTGTACGGAATGACTTCTGGATTTCTTCATCAGTGGCATTATTCTCTTTCAGCACGCGATAACGCTCGCACTGGCGGATAGAGCGCATCAGGATATTCTTCACTTGAGCAGGTGACAAATCCTTGGAAAATGGCGCATTGGGCTTCTTCAGATTTGCCTTATCGAAAGCTGGCTGGAGATAATTCGCCACGTGTTTCTGCACAGCCGACTCAGCGTATTTCTGCATACGGGAATCGATGGTCGTATGGACTCGCAGACCATCGGTATAGATGCTATAAGGCTCACCATTCTTCTTCTTGTTTTTGTTGCACCAACCGTATAAAGGATCTGATTCCCAATTAATTGAATCAATATGATACTTCACCATATTCCACGATGCATACAATGCTCGCTCAGGTTTCTTAGCCGTCATATAACGACGCAGGAAGTCACGGAAATAAGTAGCAATGCCATCTTTATGATCGCTGACATGGAAATGTAACTGAATAGGTTCTGCACTATATTTTTCATAGTCCGACTGAGAAAGACAGCCAGCCTTCACCATCTGTCCTAATACCACATTCCGACGCTCACGACTGCGCTCAGGATTCCTGACGGGATTGTAATAGGACGGATTCTTGCAGAGTCCTATCAGGGTTGCCGCTTCATTGACAGTCAAGTCCTTAGGCTCCTTGTTGAAATAAGTATTCGATGCTGTCTTAATACCGACAGCATTATGAAGGAAGTCAAAATAATTCAGATACATTGTAATAATTTCATCCTTCGTATAATTGCGTTCAAGCTTGACAGCGATGACCCATTCAATCGGTTTCTGCAGCACACGTTCCATCGTAGTTTTCGCATGTTCCGAATACAATTGCTTGGCAAGTTGTTGGGTAATGGTCGATCCGCCACCAGCACTCTTCTGTCCCATGATTCCACGCTTGATGATAGCACGTGCCAATGCATAGAAGTCGATACCAGAATGCTCATAGAAACGAACATCTTCTGTTGCAACAAGCGCCTGAACCAATGCTGGTGAAAGTTTAGTGTAATCTACCAGCACACGGTTCTCACGGTTATAGTTCCATGTGCCAAGCAGTTTCCCGTCGGATGAATACACCTGTGTGGCAAAGCGGTTGATAGGATTCTGCAGATCCTCGATGGGAGGCATGTAGCCAATCCATCCTTGGTCAATTGCATAAAATGCCGTTGCAGCACCCAATACCACCAATATCAATAACGTCCATAAAAAACGCACAAACCACTTCATCATAAGCCCAAAAATTCGTCTCTTTTAATTATCTTGGTGCAAAATTACGATTTTCTTTGAAAATATCGCACGGAAATCAGAAATAATATGTAATTTTGTGCCAACAAAACGAAAATAGTGGATGGAAAAGCATAATTTTGTGACAATTGCCGACCTCACGAAAGAGAAAATTCTCTATATGATTGAGATGGCAGAAGAGTTTGAGAAGCACCCGAACAGGGAGTTGCTGAAAGGAAAAGTGATCGCCACGCTTTTCTTTGAGCCTTCGACCCGTACCAGACTGTCGTTCGAGACTGCCGCCAACCGTCTCGGAGCCCGTGTCATCGGATTCGCCGACCCCAAGATTACCAGTGGCACAAAGGGCGAGACATTGAAAGACACCATTCTGATGGTCTCCAACTATGCCGATGTCATCGTGATGCGCCACTATATTGAGGGCGCAGCCGTATACGCCTCCGAAGTTGCCCCCATCCCTATCGTCAATGCCGGTGACGGAGCCCACCAACACCCTTCTCAGTGTATGCTCGACCTCTATTCGATTTATAAGACACAGGGCACGCTCGACAACCTAAATATATATATGGTGGGCGACTTGAAGTACGGTAGGACGGTTCATTCCCTGCTGATGGCCATGCGCCATTTCAACCCTACTTTCCATTTCGTGGCTCCGAAGGAACTGGCCATGCCGAAAGAGTACAAGATATATTGCGACGAGCACGGTATCAAGTACCAGGAGCATACAGCCTTCAATGAAAAAGTCATTGCCGATGCAGATATCCTCTATATGACACGTGTCCAGAAAGAGCGCTTCTCTGATCTGATGGAATATGAACGCGTGAAAAACGTGTATGTGCTGAATAACGAGATGCTGAGAAGCGCCAAGCCAAATATGAAGATTCTCCACCCCTTACCCCGGGTCAATGAGATAGCCTACGATGTGGACGAGAACCCCCATGCCTACTATATCCAACAGGCCGGCAACGGACTCTTTGCCCGCGAAGCCATTTTCTGCGATGTGCTCGGCATCACATTGGATGAAGTTAAGAACGACAAAACGATTATAAGATGAATAAGAAAGAACGTTTGGTAGCCGCTATTGAACACGGCACCGTCATCGACCACATACCCACCGCCAAGACCTATCAGGTGGCCAGTCTTCTAGGTCTTTTCGACCTGAAGACACCCGTCACCATCGGTTTCAACTATCCCTCGCAGAAAGTAGGCAGCAAAGGCATCATCAAAGTGTCTGACAAGTTCTTCACCGATGATGAGATCTCACGTCTTTCCGTCGTTGCACCGAATGTCATCCTCAGTATTATACGCGATTACGAGGTCGTGGAGAAAAAGGCTGTGGAGACACCTGATGAAATCAAGGGTATCGTCAAGTGCAACAATCCGAAATGTGTGACCAACAACGAACCGATGGCCACCCACTTCCACGTGGCTGACGGCATTCTGACCTGTCACTATTGCGAGAAGGAACAGGATATCAACAAAGTAGAATTAGTATAAACCCAATAAACAAAGACAATGAACAGAGACAACGCAATCTTTGAGTTGATTGAGAAAGAGCATCAGCGCCAGCTGAAAGGCATCGAGCTGATTGCAAGTGAGAATTTCGTAAGTGACCAAGTGATGGAAGCCATGGGTTCCTACCTGACAAACAAGTACGCTGAGGGCTATCCTGGACACCGCTATTATGGCGGCTGTCAGGTGGTCGACGAGGTAGAGCAGTTGGCTATCGACCGTGTGTGCAAGCTTTTCGGAGCCGAGTATGCCAATGTGCAGCCTCACTCCGGTGCCCAGGCCAATGCTGCCGTGCTGCTCGCAGTACTGAAGCCCGGCGATACCTTTATGGGACTGAACCTCGACCACGGTGGCCACCTCTCTCACGGTTCACACGTGAATACCAGTGGTATCATCTATAATCCCATCGGTTATAACCTGAATAAGGAAACGGGCCGTGTGGATTATGATGAAATGGAGCAGCTGGCTCTTGAGCACAAGCCGAAGCTGATTATCGGTGGTGGTAGTGCTTACAGCCGTGAGTGGGACTACGCGCGGATGCGTGAAATCGCCGATAAGGTGGGTGCCTTGCTGATGATTGATATGGCTCACCCTGCAGGTCTGATAGCAGCTGGTCTGCTGGAAAATCCCGTGAAATATGCACATATCGTGACCTCTACCACCCACAAGACCCTGCGTGGTCCCCGTGGCGGTATCATCCTGATGGGCAAGGACTTCGAGAATCCCTGGGGTCTGAAGACACCGAAGGGTGTTGTGAAGATGATGTCGACCATCCTCAATTCTGCCGTCTTCCCCGGACAGCAGGGCGGACCACTGGAGCACGTCATCGCTGCCAAGGCCGTTGCCTTCGGTGAGGCACTGCAGCCCGAGTTCAAGGAGTGGGCCAAGCAGGTTCAGAAGAATGCCAAGGTGCTGGCAGAGGAACTGGTGAAGCGCGGCTTCGGCATCGTGAGCGGCGGCACCGACAACCACTCGATGCTCGTAGACCTCCGCTCGAAGTATCCTGAGCTAACCGGCAAGGTGGCAGAGAACGCCCTTGTTGCTGCCGACATCACCGTGAACAAGAACATGGTGCCGTTCGACAGCCGCAGCGCCTTCCAGACCAGTGGTATCCGTCTTGGTACACCAGCCATCACGACCCGTGGCGCCAAGGAGGACCTGATGGTGCAGATTGCCGCTTGGATCGAAGAGGTGCTCAACGACCCCGAGAACGAGCAGGTTATCGCCAGCGTTCGGGCAAAAGTGAACGAGAAGATGAAAGATTATCCGCTCTTCGCGTATTAATCATCCCACATAATAAAAGCTCCCGCCAGATTTGGCGGGAGTTTTTTATTTCAGCTCAGCGTTAAAGTGATTGATCGCCTGTCGGAACAAATGCCGACGGGTATTTCCACCAAAGATGCTATGATTGCGATTGGTATACACCAGTTGCCTGAAATCCTTGTCGGCCTGCACCAAGGCCTCTGCATACTCTGCTGTATTCCGATAGTGCACGTTATCGTCGGCCAAACCGTGGCAGAGAAGCAAAGTACCATGCAGATTAGAGGCGCGGGCGATGGGATTCACCTCGTCGTAACCTTTGGGATTCTCCTGAGGCGTGCGCATATACCGCTCCGTGTAGATAGTATCATAGAAACGCCAGTTGGTTGGCGGTGCAATGGCCACGCCTGCTGCAAAGACCGGACGCCCCTCCGACATCGACATCAACGTGTTCCATCCGCCATACGACCAGCCCCAGATGCCGATACGCGCCTTGTCGACATAGGACTGCTGTCCGAGCCAGATGGCAGTCTCCACCTGATCACGCGACTCCAGTTCGCCCAAGCGCAGGTAGGTGCACTTCTCAAACTCGGCTCCGCGGCCACCCGTCCCCCGGTTATCCACACAAACACAGATATAACCCTCCTGACAGAGATACTGCTCAAGGATAGCGCCGTTATTACTCATACCGATGGCCCACTGGTTGAGCACCTGCTGATTGCCGGGCCCACCATACTGGTACATGATAACGGGATAACGCTTTGTGGCGTCGAAGTCGGCAGGTTTCACCATCCAACCATTGAGCGTCACACCCTCGGAAGTCTTGAATTGGAACAATTCCTTCTTGCCAAGGTCAAACTTAGCCAGTTTGTCCTTGAGCTCATGGTTGTCGATGAGTGTCTGCAATGTCTTGCCGTTGTTCTGGCAAAGTGTGTACTGCAAGGGATTGTCCAGGTCGCTCCAGATGTTGATGAAATACTTAAAGTTTGTGCTGAAGATAGCATTGCTGACACCTGCCTTCTGCGAGAGCGTCTCGATTTTGCCGTTCTGATGGGCCACCATCACCTGCTGCTCCGTGGCCCCCGTGGGATTCGCAGCGAAGTAGACATCCCCCGTTGCGTCATCGACACCGTAGACGTGCGTCACCACATAGCGGTCGTTTACAATCTGTCGCAGCAACTGACCGTTGTGATTATAGAGGTAGAGATGGTTATAGCCGTCGCGCTCGCTAGGCAGGAGGATATACTTGTCACTGATCTGCACATCCTCGTAAGTCTCCTCCTTCACGTACTTGTCAATCTTGTCCTCGATGATGAGCTTCGTCACCGTCGAAAGCGGATTGGCCATATAGATCTTCAGATCGTCCTGATGTCGGTTGAGGGTGAAGATCATGATGCGCTCCGGATCGTTCGTCATCTTAATGCGGGGTATATAGCCGTCAGCATCCAAAGGCAGGTCGATGGTGCGTGTCTGGTGACTCTTGATATCGTAGGAGAGCACTTTCACCTTCGAGTTCACCTTGCCCGGAATGGGATACTTATAAATATACAGACCGGGATAGTCGCGGTATTCTTCCTTCTCCGGAGCCAGTCCCTTGAAATACTGTATGGAATACTCCGGCACATCAGTCTCATCGTAGCGGATCCAGATAATCTGCTTGGAGTCTGCTGAGAACACCATCGAGGAATTGGTCGAGAACTCCTCTTCGTAGACCCAATCAGGAATGCCGTTGATGATCTCATTACGCTTGCCGTCTTTTGTCACCTGACTCTCGGCATTGTCGTAGAGCAACTTGACCAAGTGGATATTATTGTCGCGGACGAAGGCAATCTGGTTGCCATCAGGCGAAAAGACCGGTGTCTGCTGCGGTCCGCCATCACTGAGCGGCTCCAGCTTGTTGTTCTGGATCATGTAGATATAATACTCAGCCGTAAACGAGCGGCGGTAGATGGGTTTGGTGTTCGTCTGGATCAGCAACCTGCGCCCGTCCGGACTGACGATATAGCCCTGCACCCGCGCAATGCTGGCCCCTCTCGCAGTTGTGGCGTCAAACAATACGCCCACCTGCTTACCTGTTTTGAAGGAATAGGTGACAATACGCTTGCCGTCGGCACTGATCTGGGCATAGGTCTCACCGTCAGCCAGCGGATGCACCTCCGACAAGGTCTCCTGACGGAACTCTCCGCTCATAAGATCACCAAAACGCAGTTTCTCACCAGCCCTGACGCTCGTTGCGAACATCAACAGGACTGCACCAATCATTGAAAGTCTTATATTTACCATAGATACAATTGATTTTTCTGTTTGATTGTGCAAAGATAGCGATTTTTTCCCTAACTTTGCACGCTGATGGGATTAAATAAAGTGAATACACCTTATTATTATGATTACGGCACGTGGATTCGTCAGCGTTTCCCCTTCCGTGTGCAGAAGATTTCCGTCGATGCAGGCTTCACCTGTCCCAATCGCGACGGTCGTTTCTCCACGGGCGGCTGCATCTACTGCGACAACCGCACCTTCAATCCCGCCTATTGCCAGCGGCAGGACAGCATCACCCGACAGTTGGAGGCAGGCAAGCAGTTCTTTGCGCGGAAATATCCCGAGATGAAGTATCTGGCCTACTTCCAGGCCTATACCAATACCTATGCCTCCATCGATCATCTCCGCCAGCTTTATGAAGAGGCGTTACAGGTAGAAGATGTTGTCGGCATCGTCATCGGCACACGTCCCGACTGTGTGTCCGACGAGCTTCTCGACTATCTTGAGGCGCTGAATCAACGCTGCTTTCTCATCGTGGAATACGGTGTCGAGAGTGCCAACGACGAGACGCTACGTCACATTAACCGCGGACACACATTCGAACAGTCCCGCCTCGCCATTGAAAAGACGCACCAACGCGGTATCCTTACAGGTGCCCACATCATCCTGGGACTGCCAGGAGAGGATGCTCGGGAGCTTCTCCGTCAGGCGCCCGTCATCTCCGCCCTCCCTATCGACATCCTGAAGATCCACCAGATGCAGATTATCCGAGGCACCCGTCTGGCGGAAGAATTCAAACGGCATCCCTTCCACATTTACACCATCGATGAATACATCCGTCTGATTGCCCATTACATACAACGTCTCAGAAAGGACCTCGTGCTGGAGCGCTTCGTCTCGCAGTCACCGAAGGAAATGCTCATTGCGCCCCACTGGGGACTCAAGAACCATGAGTTTACGGATCTTCTGAACAATTATCTGAAGGAAAACGACATCCACCAAGGCGACCTATTGGAATAGCCCGTCATTGAAACAACTCATACTGGTTATTGGCCAACAGTCCTTCAGGTGTCATATTCTTGTTGTGTTTCATGTATTCATCGATTCGGCTTACAAAAACATTATTGAAAACAGTTCGCCCCACCGCATTGTTCACCACCCACTGTATCTTTGCCATGTGCACATCGCGCTCCTCTTGTGACAGCTGGCGGTCGAAGGGCATCGGATAAAGGCTCAACAGATAGAATCCGATACAGTCAGGAACAATATACTGGCGCTGCATCATGTTTTTCTGCTCCTGCGTATAGCCATAGTCCTCTTTCTGATACAAGGCATAGTCGGCTCCCAGATACTTGTCGAGACAGATGCCTATCTGACCGTTACCCACGATGATGCTCTGATCGAGCGAGCCTATCTGCGCATAGATCACGGGAATTTCGATATTCGGCATATACTTCAGCAGATACTCGAAGGCAGTGGTCAGTTCCTGGTTGATGTCATCCATGTTGGCATACTGCTGTTCTGCCTCATTAATCAGCATCTGGAGCGTGGAATTCTGATAGAAACGCAGGAACTTCATATTGATGTCTGTCTCATTCACCTTGCCGATACGGAGCACATCCTCTATCAGGGTGCGCGTCTGTGTAGGATAGGCGGTATTCATCTGCTGGAGAGCCGAGAAGTCGCCCGTCGTCAGATAGAGGCTCTGGATACGGTCGTAACGGTCAACGACAATCTCCGTGTCAGCCTCGTCGGACTTGAGCTGCCATTCACACCCGATACAACCAAGCATCGTCAACATCAATATAAAATATATCTTACGCACTAACGGCCAGTCTGAGTTTTACGATTCTTTAAAATTTCTGCAAATTTACTAAAAATTATTTTCAAATCCAAATTTTAACCTAATTATTTTAAAAATTTTGTTCAAAAATGCACAAATTTGTTTATTTGTGTAAAAATCCAAGGCCGTTTTCCGACTTTTTGTGTACTTTTGTAATCTACTAAAACAAAGAAGTACGGAAATGAAAAGAATTCTCTACCTGTTTTTCTTTCTGCCCTTGGCAGCAGCAGCCCAGCAGACCCTCACGGTCAGTGTGAGCAATCCCTCGGCATCGGTTCGCAGCGACGAACCGGTCGTCATCAACCTTGCCCCCTATGGTGATGTCCGTTCTGCATGCGTCACCATTGACGGTCAGGAGATTCCCTGTCAGCTCGACGACCTCAATCAGGACGAGACCTTCGACGAGCTCTGTTTCCTGGCCGATCTTCGAGGCAAGGAGAAGAAGCAATACAGCGTCACGCTCTATCAAGAGGGCGAACCGCGCACCTACCCTGCCCGTGTCTACGCGGAAATGGTCTTAGGCAACAGCAAGGACAAGAGCCTGAAGAAGAACCAGCAGAACAATTACATTGAGTCGATCACGGCCCGTGGCGATGCCGCCTATACCTACAATATCCAGCATCACCATGGTGTCGACTTCGAAAGCGAGCTCAACGGCATCCGCATCTATTTCGACGAACGGCAGACGCTCGACCTCTATGGCAAGTTCAAGAAACAGCTGGAGCTGAAAGAGACGCAGTTCTATACCGATCAGGATCAGAAGGCGAAAGGCTATGGCGACGATGTGCTCTGGGTGGGACAGACCTTCGGCCTGGGTGCCTTCAGGGGATGGAACGGCAACGAGCCCACGCAGGTGTCGCCCGTCAAGAGCCGCACCCAGCGCATCATCTCCTACGGCCCCCTGCGCACCATCGTCGAGGTCGTCGACAAGGGTTGGTTGGCACCGAAAGGTAATCTCTCACCTCTCACCATTCCCGAGCAAAGCTCGCCTACCCGTAGCCTTTCTCACCTCTCACCTCTAAACATGACTCTCCGCTATTCGCAGTACGCGGGCCATCGCGATACCGACGTCGATGTGTTCTTCAATCGTCCCGTAGCCGACTACCAGTTCTCTACGGGCATCATCAATGTCAAGAACTCTGTGGAGTTCAGCGACAAGAAAGGTCTGCGTGCCTGCTGGGGTACCGACTGGCCGTCGAGCGACACCATCGCCTTCAAGCGCGAAACGGTAGGATTGGGCATCTGCATCCCCATGAGATATATCCGTAGCGAGGAGCCGGCCAATAAAGATAATTATGCCTTCGTGGTGGGCACAGCCGACGACCACCTGCAATACAAGGTCATCTACTGTTCCGACAACGAGTCCTTCGGCTATCACAGTGCCAAGGAATGGTTCGAGTTCCTGAAGGAATGGAAGAAAGAGGTCGAGAAGCCTATTCAGGTAAAGTACTGAAGGTTTTCCGCCCTTTCACATAATACTGCCAGAGCAGAGAGAACATCTTTCGCTCTGGTATTTCTTTTCTGACGCGACTCGCCTGAATCGCCTGACGGTCGGCCTCGAAATCCTTCCGCCACTGCTTGAAGGCACGACGGGCACGGTAGATGGCCTTGAAATCGCCAAGGTTACGATTCAGGATCAGTGTTTCCCAGGCAGCCAGATAGTCGAGCCACCAGCGCCAGCGCATCACCGCTTTCAACTCCGCCTCAGGCAGACACTTATACAGCATCGTCAGGTTATTGCGGAAATTCAGGAAGGTCTTCATCGGATTGCCCTTCGGCAACGTACCGCCCCCCACATGGAAGACATAACTCTCTGGCACACAAACGATTCGCCGTCCGCGTATGCGTAGTCGCCAGCAAAGGTCTATCTCCTCGTTGTGCGCAAAGAACCGTGCGTCGAGTCCGCCTGCTGCCCAATAGTCCTTCGAGCGGATCATCAGTGCGGCACCCGTGGCCCAATGCACATCCACCTGATCATCATACTGACCGTGATCCTTTTCTATGGTCTCAAAGGCACGTCCGCGACAGAAGGGATAACCCAGACGGTCGATATATCCCCCACTCGCCCCCGCATACTCGAAAGCATCGCGGTCATAGATACTCAGCAACTTGGGCTGACAGGCAGCCACCTCAGGATGGTTGTCCAGCAGGGCAATCATCGGTGTCAGCCAGTTGGGTGTCACCTCGATGTCAGAATTCAACAGCAGATAATACTCGGCCTCAATCTTTCGGAGCGCCAGGTTATACCCCTCGGCAAAACCCCAGTTCTTGTCCAGCTCAATCAGCCTGACTGCCAGATATTGCTCCCGCAGCATCGCCAGCGAGTCATCCGTCGAGGCATTGTCCGCCACATACACCGTTGCCTCGTCCTGCGAATACGCCAGAACCGACGAGAGATACTGATCAAGCATCTTCCGTCCGTTCCAGTTCAAGATTACAATTGCCACTTTCTCCATCGCGCGCGTACCTTATTTATACTCTAAACTATAAACTATAAACCTTCAAAGCCTGCCGATCGTGCGTCAGCTCACCTAACCTCACCTTCACAATCTGATTGTCCAATGACGGATCGGCCATCTGCGCTGGCAGTTCCACACGGATATAGTTCTTGGTGAATCCATGCATCGCCCTGCCCCGAGGCGCCTTCTCAAAGAGCACCTCTGCCTCCTGGCCGATATATTTCTCATAGAAAGCAATGGTCTTCTCATCGCTCAGATCCAGCAACCGCTTCGAACGCAGCTTCTTGTCCTGCTCACTCACCACATAGGGAATCTTCAGCGCCGAGGTGCCTGGCCGCTCCGAATAGGGAAACACATGCAACTGCGTCACGTCGAGCGCATCCAGAAACTGATAGGTCTCCTCGAAACACTCAGGCGTCTCTCCCCGACAGCCCACCATCACGTCGACACCGATAAAGGCATCGGGCATCACCGCCTTCACCTTCGAAATCTTATCCGCAAACAGCTGACGGTCGTAATGTCTGTGCATCAGCTTGAGCACCGTGTCACTTCCGCTCTGCAGCGGAATGTGGAAATGCGGCATAAAGGCCCTGCTCTTGGCGCAATAGTCAATCAACTCGTCCGACAGCAAGTCCGGCTCCAGCGAACTGATGCGATAACGGCTGATACCCTCAACGTCATCCAGTGCCTTCACCAGATCCAGGAACTGCTCACCCGTCGTCTTACCGAAATCACCGATATTCACGCCCGTCAGCACAATCTCCTTGCCCCCTTCGCGAGCCGCCTCTTCAGCCTGTGCCACCAGCGAGGCTATCGACGGGTTACGGCTGAACCCTCGCGCGTACGGTATCGTACAATAGGTGCAGAAATAGTCACATCCGTCCTGCACCTTCAGGAAAAACCGCGTGCGATTACCCCTCGAACAGCTCGGTGCAAACGTCTTTATATCCTTCGTCTTCTCTCGAAAAATCACATCTCTACTATCTCCTGACTCCTGTCTCCTGTCTCCCCAAGTTTCTGAAAGAAACTGAATCAGATTCGCCTTCTCATTCGATCCCAGCACCAGACTCACGCCCTCAATCCTTGCCACCTCCTCAGCCTCCAGCTGCGCATAGCAGCCAGTCACCACCACAAAGGCCCCCGGATTCTGACGCACCAGACGGCGGATGGCCTGACGGCACTTCTGATCAGCTACCTCCGTCACCGAACAGGTATTGATCAGGCAGATGTCAGCCTTCTCCCCCTTCTCGGCCGTTCTGACACCCATCGCCTGGAGCATCTTGCCGAAAGTGGAAGTCTCGGAGAAATTCAGCTTACATCCCAGTGTGAAATAAGCTGCCGTTTTACCTTGAAAAGCCGAAGTATCAATCATCTATAAACTATAAACTCTAAACTATAAACTAAAGCCTCATGTTTGCGAGCACAAAGGTACTGTTTTTTTTCCAAAAAACGTGCATTTTTGGCATATTTTCATATTTGTGCAAAAATTGCACTATTTTTAACATTTCGTAATCAACTGATTATCAGCATTTTGCAAAAAAGTTACAAAAAAGACCTAAAAAAAAACAAAAAAAATGATACGACCTATTAAAAAAATGCCTAACTTTGCAGCGTTTTAATAAACAAATGATTGTTTTACAGATTTAAAAGCATTAGAAAAATGAAGAAATTAGTATTTATGTTCGTAGCTGTTGCAGCTATCTCTTTCGCTTCTTGTGGCCAGCAGGCTCAGCCCGCTCAGGTTGA
>JAFZCU010000071.1 GCA_017556145.1 Prevotella sp.
ATGCAGCTCTACTATCAGATTCGCGATGCCTACGAAGAACTCTATGACACCGAGGCTCAGTCGCGTGAAGCCCAGCCGGAACTCCGTGCGAAGCTGAATCAGTATTACGAGGAGTTTGTAGAGAAGTTCGGCTATCTCAACGAGCGCAAGAATGCCCGTGCCATCATGAACGATAGCAAGGGACGTGACGTGCTGACGCTGGAGAATGCCGTTGACAAGACCTTTGTCAAGGCCGACATCTTCGAGCGTCCCGTGTCCTTTGTGGCCTACGAAATCAGTCATGTCGATACCCCGGAGGAAGCCCTCTTTGCCTCGCTGAACCGCTATGGTCAGGTGGATTTGGAGTATATGGCCGGTATCACTGGCCATACGCAGACCGATTTGGTCAATGAGTTGAAAGGACGTATCTATTACATGCCCGATGGCAGCTACGAAATCAGCAGCAAGGCCCTCTCCGGCAATGTCTATGATAAGCTGGCCTATGTGAATGATGCCATTGAACTGGCTCAGGAACATGCCGATGACCCCAAGATCGTTCCCGCCTTGCAAGAGACCAAGGCCGCACTGGAGCAGTCGCTGCCCCAGCAGATTACCTTTGACGACATCGGTCTGCAGTTCGGTGAGCGATGGATTCCCACGGAGTATTACGAGGAATATGTCGGCAAGCTTTTCGACACGAAGATGGAGATTCACTATGCCGAGCATATCGATGAATACTCTGTCAAGGCCGAGAACCGCTATAACCTGAAAATCCGCGAGGAATACTGTGTGCGTGGCGAGTATAAGGACTATGACGGCATGGCACTGTTACAGCATGCCTTCCACGACACGACACCTGATATTCAGAAGTGTGTGGGTGCCGACGATAACGGCAACGACATAAAGGCGCCGGACATGGAGAAAATTCAGTTGGCCAGCTCGAAGATTCAGGAAATCCGTGAGGGTTTCACGGACTACCTTACCAACCTGCCCAAGGATAAGCGCGATGAGCTGCAGGAGATGTACAACCGCAAGTTCAACTGCTTTGTCAAGGCGAAGTATGACGGCAGTCACCAGACCTTCCCCGGTATTGACATGAAGGCCTTGGGCAGCAGTCGTTTCAATGTGAAGGACATCTACAAGTCCCAGAAGGACTGTGTATGGATGCTCCTCCAGAACGGTGGTGGCATCTGCGACCATGAGGTGGGTACAGGAAAAACGCTCATCATGTGTATGGCTGCCCACGAAATGCACCGTCTGGGACTGGCCAATAAGCCGATGATTATCGCGCTGAAGGCCAATGTCGCCGAGATAGCCAACACCTATCAGGCCGCTTTCCCTGACGACAAAATTCTTTATGCTAGTGAGAAGGACTTTTCACCGGCAAACCGTGTGGACTTCTTCAACCGCATCAAGAACAACGACTATGCCTGCGTTGTCATGTCGCACGACCAGTTCGGCAAGATACCGCAGTCGATGGATATTCAGCAGCAAATCCTGTCGGATGAGCTGCGTGACATCGACGAAGCCCTCGACATCCTGCGCCAGCAGGGGGGCAATATCTCCGGGCGTATGCTCACAGGACTGGAGAAGCGCAAGGAGAACCTGCAGGTGAAGATCATGGAACTCCAGAGTGACATGGCATCCCGGAAGGATGACTTTGTGGACTTCGGGAACATGGGTATCGACCATATCTTCATTGATGAGAGTCATCAGTTCAAGAACCTTATGTTCACGACCCGTCATCAGCGCGTGTCTGGACTGGGTAATCCTGCGGGAAGTCAGAAAGCGCTCAATCTCCTTTATGCCCTGCGAACTATCCAGAAGCGAACGGGAAAAGACTTGGGAGCGACCTTCCTGAGTGGTACGACCATCAGCAACTCACTGACGGAGCTGTACCTGTTGTTCAAGTACCTCCGTCCGAAGGCGATGGAGCAGCAGGGCATCCATAGCTTTGATGCCTGGGCGGCAGTTTATGCCAAGAAGACCTCAGACTATGAGTTCTCCGTGACCAATGCTGTTGTCCAGAAGGAGCGTTTCCGTTACTTTGTGAAAGTCCCTGAGTTGGCCACCTTCTATAACGAGATTACCGACTACCGCACTGGTGAGGATGTTGGTCTC
>JAFZCU010000072.1 GCA_017556145.1 Prevotella sp.
ATACTTTCTACGGGATTGGTTCTGACGGCCTTGATGATCTGGAAGCCGACGGAGAGGATAGCTACCAACAGGGCAAAAGCACAGGTGGCTGCGAAGATCCAGGACGAGAGCTCGATGCGGTAGCTGAAGTTAGTGAGCCAGTCGTGCATGATATACCATGAGAGAGGTATAGCGATGACGAACGACAGCAGCAGCGGCGAACAGAAAATGCGCAGCATCAGTACCATCACCTCGCCCGATGTTGAACCCATAATCTTGCGGATGCCAATCTCCTTCTGGCGCTGACGGATGAAGAAAAGCGACATACCCACGTAGCCCATCACGGAGATAATCACGGCAATGATGGTGAAGAGCGTGATAATCTTCAGCGTGTTCTGCTGATCTTCGAAGGTGTCGGCAATGCCTTCTTCCAAACTGGTGACGTACCACTCTATTGCTTCCTCTGAAACACCCTGTTCTCTTATCATATTGATGAGGGCTGCCTTTGCCTGCTTGTCTCCATTTGTCTTGACAAGGAAATTCGGGTCGTCCACATGCTCCTGCACACGGATGGCGAAAGGCTCTGCTGTCGTCAGCACGTTGATGCGGTGAAAGTCCTTGAGGATGCCGCTGATAGAGGCTTTCTCGTCTTTGCCCCAGACCATCTCGCGGTCTTCATCCTTCAACTCCAACCTGCGCATAGCTTCCTCATTCAAATAGTAGCCGTTGCTGGTGTTTCCGTAGTCTTTGAGGATGTCCAGCCCGTAGAGGGCAAAGGCTGTCGAGTCTAGATCGGTCAGAAACAGGCTCGTCAGTTTGTCGCCATTCGTGATACTCCTTATACTACTGCTGTAGGTGACAAAGGTTGTTCCGCTATACTCACCGATACGCTCTACGAAGGGCATCTTCTCTAATTGGCTCCTGACTGTCTGGCTCTTGCCCTCTGGCACGTTCACATAATAGAGTCGTTCTGTATTGAAGCCTAAGGGTGCGTGAATGAGGTGATTTAGTTGTAGCCAGATGACGAAGGCTGCTGTGAGCATCGTGACCGTAACGACATTCTGCACAATGATGAACAACCGCCCCATTACCATCTTGGAGTGGTAGCGGAAGTTGCCTTTCACAATGTCAATGGGTTGGAAGCGGGAAATCTGATACGAGGGCATAATGCCAGAGATAATGCCTACGAGCAGGATGAAACCTAGGCAGACGCTCACCGTGCTGACGCTGACATCATTGAGCAAGGCTATCTTGCCTCTGAAGAGTTCTGCAGCATCGTCCTGAAAACCGAATGCCAAAGCAAGACCCAAGAGGAAGGCAACGGTTATTATCAACGTCGATTCTGCAATCAGTTTCAGCGAGATTTGGCACTGACTACTGCCAAATAGCCGTCGCGTAGCCATCTCCTTGGCGCGGAAGCCTGTATTCGCGACCGTCAGGTTGATGTAGTTGCTGACGGCAAAGAATAGGATGGCCAAAACGGCTGCCAAAAGGATGTGAAGTCTCGTCTTGTCCCCTTTCTGCATGCCATAGCCATTGTTCTGAGGTGCAAACATGATGTCTGTCAGTGGTGTTGCGATGAACTCATGATTGTCCATATGTGCCCACATGTAATTCTTGGCCAGATAGTCTTCTATCACTTTTTTCTTGGCATCAAGTGAAGCGCCTGATTTCAGCATGAGAAATGCCTTACAGGCACCTGTCTGCCCAGAAGCAAAGGAATGAGGTCTAAGCGTATAGCCCATCACCTGAGGAAAACGCTCCATGCTGGCAATGAGTTGCGTCTCATTGGGCAGGACTGTGCGGTCGAAATCCTTCACGATGCCGCCGACGATATAGACCAGCGTCGAGTCATACGGATCTTCATTGTTCATGAAGACAGAGCGTTGACCAACAATCTGCAAGGCCTCACCGATGGGATTCTTTTCGCCAAAGAGTCGCTTGGCCAGTCTCTGCGTGATGACACATTTATCAGGTGCATCGAGGGCTGTCAGTTTATCTCCCTCAAGCAGATCGAAATCGAAGAAACGGAAGAATGTAGAGTCTGTGAGCATGATGATGCCATTCTCCTTATATCCTTCCTTCACCTCTCGCTGACCATATTTAATACGGCCTCTCTGACTCATCACGCAACACGTTTGTTCCACTTCTGGGCACATCTCTTTTATCTCTTGTGCAGCCTGCGGCCACATAAAGAAATCCTCATCATTACCCGTCAGGTAGATGCGGTCGGCATTCTTGTGCCACGAATCAATGCTGTACTGCCTCCAGGCATAGTCGCCCATGAGGATAATGAACATCAGAGATGCCACCAGGCCTGCTATATTAATAAAGGTATAGGCCTTGTTGCGCGACAGGAATTTGAAATAACTCTTCATATCATTCTCTATTTTCAATCATTATTCGTTTTTAATGCTGTTGACGGGATTCTCGTTGGCATTCTTCCAACTTTGGTATGTCACCGTCAGCATCGTGATAAGGGCGATAAGCAGGAAGGACACCAAGAATAACAGGGGCGATATGGCGGTGCGGACGGCAAAGTCTTCGAGCCAATGCACGCCCACCATGTAACCGATGGGAGCCGCCACCACGAAGCAACCCAGCAGGATATACAGGTAGCGCTTGTTGAACATGGTCAGTATCTCTCGTGTCGAACTGCCGAACACCTTGCGGATACCAATCTCCTTGCGACGATATTCGCTCTCGAACATCGTCATGCCAAACACACCAATGATGCTTATCAAGATGGCGAGCAGAGAGAAAAGCAGAATTTGTTTGGTGAAGCGGCCTTCCTGCTTGTAAGCCTTTTCCAGCTCCACGTCCATATAGCGCAGGCCGCTGATGTCAAGAGGCTGGCCTTTCTCATACTTATTCACAACTTCCATCACTTTTTGTTTGGCTTCGCGCTTGTCCATACCTTTTGCCACTCGTACCATCAATACATTGCGCCAGGAGCCATTACTCCAATAACGGCCATTCGGACTGGGTACAAAGAAAGCAATGGGTTGCTGGCTGTCATCCACTCGTAGGGTGGCATACTTGATGTCTTTGCAGAAACCAACGACAGGATAATCGCCATCGGTGATGGGCTGGTCGGTAGCGAGCCAGGGATATTGTTTCTTTGCCGACTCGTTGAAGATGTACATATCGCCATCGCCTTTTTTGAAGTTACGACCTTCAACGATGTCAATGCCCATCACATCGAGGAACCGCCAGTCCACAAAGATGCAAGTAAAGTTCATGTGCTTGTCGCCTTCGCCTCTGCCCCACGTCATATAACTGTCACCAGTGCCTAAGACGGTCATAGCCAGACTTGCACCTTCTATCCCAGGAATCTTACGCAGCTCTGCATCGATGGCGTCAGCCTTGTTGCGGGTATCAGGTGCAGTTTGCACTACCATCACTTCATCCTTATCGAAGCCGTAGTCAGTATGATAGATGAGATAACTCTGCAAGTACATGATGCCCACGCCAATCACCAGCATGAAGGATATGATGAATTGCAAACAAATCAGGATGGTGCGCAGCATACGACCTTTGGGCGACAGACCAAACGAGCCTTTCAGCACCAAGGCTGGCGGGAAGGAAGTGACATAATATGACGGATAGGAACCTGCCAGCAGACCCACTACGATGCTGAGCAACAAGGTGGCGCCAATGAGCCAGAGGTGATCTTTCAATAGGATGCTGCCCTGCACCAGTTCCTGCAAGCCCAAGTCGTGAGCCAGATACACGAATGCCATAGCCACCACGAAGGCAATCAGGCTAATCAAGACTGCTTCTGCCAACAGACTGCTCCTCAGTTTTGTCGTCGTAGCACCCAGCACCTTCTGGGTATTGATGCTGCGAATGCGCATAGGTGTCTCGGCCAAAGTGAAATTCATGAAGTTGACTGCTGCTATCACTATTATCAGCAGAGAGAAGCAGATGAGCAGATAGATAGAACTGCGACTCGGAGCGGCTTTGTCAAGGACTTTGGAGAAATGAGCGTCAGCAACGCTGGTAAGCACCACTTGCAGGGCTTCTTCCTCCTCCTTGGTAGTCAGGTTGAACTTTTCCTTGAAGAGCTCGATGGCTGTCTGACGCAAGATATTCTGCACCATTGACAGGTTCGCGGCATCATCCACCCGGATGTAAGCGTCGTAGTTCCAGTTGTTGTAATTGTCTTCATTGGAATTACTGCCAATAAAGCAAACTCCATGCAGGAGGTTGTTAGTAGGATAGTCCTCTATCACAGCACATACATTGTAGATAGTCTTGTCATCCCATTTGTACTTCATCGTCTTGCCTGCCGCATCAGTAGTACCGAAAATGCGTATCGCTTCAGAGCGTGGCAATACGATATTGCCATTTTGATTCAAACCTTTCACATCGCCATCAATGACTGTAGGCTTGAATACACTGAGGAAGTCACGCTCACCATATATAAGATTCAGTGAATACTCCTGATTATCTACCACAAACTGGTCGAAGTTTGTCCACCCGTTTCCGATGCTATAGCCTGTGACGTGAGGCGAAGCTGCCGCCAGTTGCTCTACCACAGGACGAGGCAGATGAGTGCCATAGTCCTCCGCACCAGGTCCTAATTTCATCGTCATGCGGAACAGGTTCTCGTGCTCAGTAAAACTTTTGTTATAGTCTAAGTCGTAGTTCACCTGCGTTATAATGACGAAGAAGGAAGCGAAGGCCAAGCTCAGCCCCAGCATATTTAACAGGTTCGCCGTAACAAACTTCCTGAATATCGATGTAAAGTTTCTGATAATAGTCTTCATATCTCTTATTTGATTACTAATACTTCATTGTCCTTGAATGCCTCGTAGCCGCTGGTGACGACACGTTCGCCTGGCTCCAAACCTTCAAGCACTTCGTAGTGCTGTGGGTTCTGGCGGCCTACGCGGATGGGGCGGCGATAAGCTTTGCTGCCATCGGCGGAGAGCACGAAGATCCATTGGCCGCCCGTGGTCTGGAAGAACGTGCCGCGAGGGATGATGATGGCCTGTTCGGGCTGACCTAACTCCAAATCAATATAGTACGTCTGGCCTGTGCGGATGTTCTCAGGGCGCTCGCCACTGAAGATGAAATCACAGCGGAACTTGCCCTCGCGAACTTCCGGATAGACCTTGCGAACCTGCAACTGGTATGTCTTGTCGCCACGCGTAAAGGTGGCCGTGAGTCCTTGGCGCACACGATCGATATAGTGCTCATCGATTTGAGCCTGTACCTTATAATCAGAGAGGTCGTTCAATTGGCCAATCTTCTGTCCAGGACTGATGCTCTGTCCCAACTCCACATCAAGCAGACCTAACTCGCCGTCGATGGCAGAGCGTACTTCGAGCTTATCCTTACGCTGACGCACGAGTACCACGTTACGACGCATATTCTGAAGATTGTCTTCCATCTGGTCCATCTGAACAGTGCGATAGATAGAGTCTTGCTTCAGGCGCTTCGTCACCAGCGAACGTTTCTTGGCAGAAAGCTGGTAGTCCTCCTGCGACTGCAGGTAATCCTCTTTGCTGATAAGCTTCTCACCGTAAAGTCGTTTGTTCTGCTCGAAGGTCCGTTGCTTGCGCTGGGTGTCCATGTCGAGCTGGGCCTGCTCCGTCTGGTTGTTCAGACGGTCTTGCTGCATGGCTACCTGTGTGTTTCGCAGCAGGTTCTGCTTTTCGGCCAGTTCTGCTTCAGCATTCAGAATCTGAAGGTCGAGGTTCGAATTGCTCAGACGAACGATGACATCGCCTTTATGTACCATCGTTCCTTCTTCAACCACCTTTTCCATGACGATGCCACCTTCCTCGGGCGAAATCTGTACCACCTGGATAGGCAATACCTGTCCGTTGGTACGCACATAGTCCTTGAACTCCGCCTGGCACACATCGCTGATGGTCAACTCATCCTTATTGACTCTGAGCGTTGATGCGTGGTTTCCAAACACCAGCCAGCCCAGGACGATAAGCACCAAGCAGGCCCCTGCCATATATGGCCAATACTTCATCAGCCGTTGTGTCTTTGTCTTTTCGATTACTCTGTCCATATTGCTTCTCCTCTATAATATCTTACCAATTGTTCCTTCACCATCGCCATCAGTTGGCACTGCAGCAGCGTTGCCTTTGAGTTCAGCAATTGTGCTGAAGTGGTACGCAAGTCGATAGCCGTACTCAACCCTTCTTCAAATTGGCGTTTCGTCAGTTGATAGGCGATGCTGTCGGCTTCTACTTTCTCCACCATCTGCACTGTCTGTTTCAGATAGCCTTGCCAGTCCTGCCAAGCCTCACGACTGAGTTTCTCCAACTCCAGCTGTTTCTGCTTGTATGTCTCCTGGGCAATACGATAGTTGTTCTTGGCCTTCCGTATGCTCGTAATGGTCTGCAGGCGATTGAACAGGGGAATACTCAATGTGGCACCCACATATTCACCCATATTGTTATTGAATTGATTGCTGAATGACTCTCCAACATCGGAATGAAGCGTATGATAGTAAGTGGTGTTCAGACCCGCACTCAACGAGAGAGATGGATAAAAGGCTGCGCGGGCCTGATGCCACTCATGTTTGCTGGCTTGCACTTGATATTGGGCAGCCTGTAGTTCTGGATTCAATTCTTGTACAAGTCCCAGTCCGTACGTTGCGGACTCTGAGTTCGTACCTGACGGACTTAGAGTTCGCACGTTACGGACTGACAGCAACAACGTATCCTGCATGGGGAAAGCCATCGTCTTCTTCAGTTCCAGCATGGCCGATGCATAGAGA
>JAFZCU010000073.1 GCA_017556145.1 Prevotella sp.
TATATAGATAAAAATTAGTATCACCTTTCTTAAGCAAACTGTCAACTGTCAACTGAAGAAACTGTCAACTGTCAACTGAAGAAACTGAAGATTTGTCTGCTACTGATGAGTGCCATCGCTAAAAAACACGGTTTTGCCAAAAATGGGATAAAATTTGGAATCGCCTTGAAAATTGTGTACCTTTGCACCATCAAAGAGAAATGGCTTTATTTGCGGCCTAACTGGGTAACAAAAATAGCATGGCGCGCAGGCAAATGTTTCCTCGGCAAAGCCAAAAACGAGTCAAGACAGTGTTGTTTGAAATATTGAGACAAAAAAAACACAGTGGAAGGCCACTGTGTATATGATGCGACGGCAGGCTGAATATCAGCGGATGCGGTCGAGGGATCGGACGAGTTTCTCGTCGGCACGGATGGCGCGACGAGCCATGAGATAGAGGATGAGTGCGATGGCGGGCAGCACGGCGGGCCAGTGAGGACGGAAATCGACGGTGCCCCACGACTTGTTGCCGGCCGTCTGGGCCACAACGAAGAAGCAGACATACCATCCTATGATGAGCAGGGCATTGAGCGCACAGAAGAGGGCCTGCGCCTTGCGGTTGTGGAAGATGAAGATGGTATAGGTGCCGAGGGCGGCTGTAGGCAAGAGGATGGCCAGCAGGGGCCACACGTCGAAATGACGCTTGCCGATAGGATCGGTGAACCAGAGGTTATACACCCTTGCCACATCAACGCCTCCAAGGTTGAAGGCACCAATCTGCATACAGAGACAAATGACCGTCAGGATGACGGCCACTATCAGATAAATGGTCTGTTTACGTTGCCACATAAGAACGGAGCCCTAACGTGATTAATCGTAAATGGGATTCTCACGAGAGGGGTCACGCCAGTAGACCTTGTCTTCGATGAACTCCTGGGTTGCCAGCAGCGTGGGCTTCGGCAGCTTCTCGTAATAGCGTGAGATCTCGATCTGCTCGCGGTTCTCGAACACCTCCTCGAGGGAGTCGTTGTAAGAGGCGAACTCAGCCAGTTTTTTGGAGAGGTCCTCCTTGATCTGGCCGCTGATCTGATTGGCGCGCTTGGCGATGATGGCTACGCTCTCGTAGATATTGTCGGTATCACGACAGAGGTCCATAATGTTGCGGGTCACGGTATTAACCGGTGCTTTTGATTTCTTGTAATCCATAATGTATATTTACAATTTGACAATTTACATTTAATATTTAGTCCTTTATGACCTTCTTGCATTTGGCGATGAACCTCTCAGCGGTGCGTACGTCCTTCGAGTCGGGATACTCGTTGATGAAGCCATAGCACTCGTCCTCGGCATCGCGGTAACGGTCGAGACGGCGGTCCTCGGTACTGTTCTCAGCCAACTCGAACTTGCTCTTCATGATGAGAAGGGCAAACTGTTCGCGAATGGAGCAGAAAGGATAAGTCTTCAGCGCATTCTGGGCGGTGATGATACACGCGGTATAGTTGCTCTCGTCGTTCTTGTTGATATTGCCGAAATAGCCGCCGAGGTTATAATAGAGTTCGGCGGAGAGATACTCCTTCATGATGAGCTTGTCTTCCAGCTCGTAAAGGCGCTTCTGGGCAGCGGGACGCAGCTTCGAATCGGGGTAGAGGTCGAGGAAGTTCTGGTAGGCATTGATAGCGCCGATGGTGGGCGACTGGTCAAGACGGGGCTCGGGGGCACTTTCGTAGAGGGCCTGGCCCACATAATAGGCTGCTGCTTCGGCATAGGTGCCGCGGGGATAGCTGTTGCAATACTTCTTGAAAGTGGCAGAGGCAGCCTCGAAGTCACCGTTGCAGTATTGCGCCATAGCCAGCATGTAGAGACTTTCCTGAGCCTCGTCGCTCGCCTTCTTAATAGTGACGAGTTGCTCCAGCAAAGCCGTAGCCTGCTGGAACTTATTATTGGCGAAGGCCTCCTTGGCATACTCGTACTTGTAGGTATCGTCTGCCGACTTGTAGACCCTGTTGAATTCTCCGGCGCAACTGCTCAGAAGCAGCATCGCGCACGAACCTATTATGATACTTTTTTTCATATCGGGGTGCAAAGTTACGATTTTTCGGCAAAATAACAAAGTTTTTTTCCAAATTTATGCATTATGCATTATGAATTATGAATTATTTTGTATCTTTGCACTTTGTTATGAGTGATTTTATACTGACTTCACCTTATCAGCCTACCGGCGACCAGCCTGAGGCTATCAGGGAGCTGACGGAAGGTTTGCAGCGCGGCGACAAGTCGCAGGTGCTGCTCGGTGTGACGGGTTCGGGAAAGACCTTCACGATGGCAAACGTCATCGCCCAGGTGAACCGCCCTACCCTCATCCTGAGCCACAACAAGACGCTGGCAGCCCAGCTCTACGACGAGATGAGGGGTTTCTTCCCCGAGAATGCCGTGGAGTATTATGTCAGCTATTATGACTACTACCAACCAGAAGCATACCTGCCCGCCACCGACCTGTATATCGAGAAAGACCTCGCCATCAACGAGGAGATAGACCGTCTGCGACTTTCTGCCGTATCTAATTTGTTGTCAGGAAGAAAGGATGTAATCGTCGTGTCATCCGTTTCATGCATCTACGGTATGGGCAGTCCGGTAGCCTTGCAGGAGAACGTCATCACCCTGCATGTAGGACAGAAGCTGGACCGCAATGCTCTGTTAAGGAATTTGGTAACCGCGCTCTATGTACGCAACGACGTGGATCTGCAGCGTGGCAACTTCCGCGTGAAGGGTGATACCGTCGACATTGCGATGGCATACAGCGAGGTGGTGCTCCGCGTGACCTTCTGGGACGACGAGATCGACGCCATCGAAGAGGTGGATGCCTTGACCTTCGACCGGCTGGCACGCTTTGAAGAATACAAGCTTTACCCCGCAAACCTCTTCATGACCTCGCAGGAGCAGACCAACATTGCCATCCGCGAGATACAGGACGACCTGATGCAGCAGGTGGCCTATTTCGAGGAACTGGGCGACGGCATCAAGGCGCAGCGCATCAAGGAACGCGTGGAGTATGATATGGAGATGATCAAGGAGCTGGGCCACTGCTCGGGTATCGAGAACTACAGCCGTTACTTCGATGGGCGCAAGGCAGGCGAGAGGCCATATTGCCTGCTCGACTTCTTCCCCGATGACTACCTGATGATCATCGATGAGAGTCATGTATCGGTGCCACAGATACGTGCGATGTACGGCGGTGACAGAGCCCGCAAGACAAACCTCGTGGAATACGGCTTCCGTCTGCCAGCCGCCTTCGACAACCGGCCGCTGACCTTCGAGGAATTCAACGAGATGGTGAACCAGGTGATCTACGTTTCCGCTACACCTGCCGACTATGAGCTGGAAGAGGCCGAAGGCGTAGTGGTGGAACAGGTAATCAGACCCACAGGCCTGCTAGACCCTGAGATTGAGGTGCGCAAGAGTGAGAACCAGATCGACGACCTGATGGACGAGATACTCACCCGCAGCCATCGCGGCGAGCGTGTGCTCGTGACGACATTGACAAAGCGTATGGCCGAGGAACTGAGCGGCTATCTGCTCGACCACCATATCGCCACCGCCTATATCCACAGCGACGTGTCGACCCTGGACCGTGTGAAGATACTCACCGACCTGAGACAAGGTACCTACGACGTGCTTGTGGGCGTGAACCTGCTGCGCGAGGGTCTCGACCTGCCCGAGGTATCGCTCGTGGCCATCCTCGATGCCGACAAGGAAGGATTCCTGCGCAACCACCGCAGTCTTACCCAGACAGCAGGCCGTGCTGCGAGAAACGTAAACGGCAAGGTGATCATGTATGCCGACACCATCACTGCCTCGATGCAGCTAACCATCGACGAGACGCTACGTCGTAGGACCAAGCAGATACAATACAACGAGGCACACGGCATCACCCCAACACAGATTGTGAAGAACCTGAGCGTGAGTGCCCTCCGGAAGGAGAACCGAGCCGACACGAAGGAGATGCTGCGCGACATCGGTATAGCTGCGGAAGACGGTCATGCAGGTGCGATGATGACCGCCGACCCTATCATAGGACAGATGACACGCGAACAGCTTCAAAAGCTGCTGCTTGAAACCACACGCAAGATGAAGGAGGCTGCCAAGCAGCTGGACTTCCTACAGGCTGCACAGTATCGCGACGAGGTGTTCAAATTGCAGGAGCAATTGGATCTGAAGGGAAGTTAAAAGGAAGTTAAAGGGAAGTGAAAGGGACTATAGATTGAAAAAATCTTTGTACTTTTGCAGCCAAAATAAATAAGGTAAAGAAAAGAAGGATGAAAAAGTTTTTGATAACCCTGCTGATGGTGCTACCTTTGATGGCCGCTGCGCAGGACAATTCTTGGGAGAGAGTAGAAACGTCAACAGCCGAGAGCACCAACCCCGATGCCAAATACTTGGTAGTGAACGCCGTTCCCGAGGTGGACGGCAAGGTATGCTGGCAGAAAGTCATCGACGCCCCCGGCAAGACGGCCTCACAGATCTACGACATCCTGCTGGCACAGCTCAACAAGATGGTAGGCGAGGAGAACCAGCTGATGGAGAAGAGCAAGGTGGCCATTCAGGATCAGGCCAACCACCAGTTGGGTGCTACATTCCACGAATGGCTCATTTTCAAGAACACGCTCCTGAACCTCGACCAGACCGTATTCAACTACCAGCTTATCATCAACTGCAGCGACGGCAAGGCTGATGTGCAGATGACGCGTATCAGCTATGATTACGAATTGGAGCGCGACCCCACCCACTACACCGCAGAGGAATGGATCACCGACAAGTATGCTGTAAACAAGAAACATACGAAGCTGCTCAAACTCTCGGCTAAGTTCCGCAGGAAGTCCATCGACCGTAAAGACTACATCTTCAACAAGTTCACCTCACTCCTGAACGAGAAATGAACAAAGACCGCATTCGCAATGTGCTGAATCTGATCTTTATGATCATGGCCGTCATAGGTGTCATCATCTACCTCACCAAGGACAAGATGACGGGTACCTACGTGATTCTTATCGCCATGTGCTTCAAGATGGCGGAAGCCTCACTGAGAATGTTTAATAAATGAAGTCAAGACCATCCGTCCATACAAGACTATTGAGAGTGATGGTGACACTTTTCGCCATTCACTGTTCATTGTTCACTGCATCCGCCCAAGACACCTATAATCAGATAGACGAGACGGGCAAAGTGACGCAGCACAACCAAAATTTCAACATACACGACAACGACACCACCTCGAAGAACAAGGAAGTGCCAAAGGGGCTGCGGGTGTGGACAATAGACCGGAAGTTCGGCAACGTGATTCCCACGACGCCCGACACCCTCCACCATCTTTTCCCAAACTCCCTCTCCAACTCAGGCACTTATGGCCAATACAACACTATCGGCAACAATTATTCCGCCCGACAGAACCGTATCTTCATCGACCGTAAGGAGAGCAGCTCGTTCATCTTCACCGACCCCTACTCTTTCTTTATGGTAGACCCCGACGAGTTTCTGTATACCAACACCCTCTCGCCGCTCACCTATCTGACCTACGACAACTGCGGCGACAAGCTGCATGGTGAGGACAGGCTCGACGCAAAGTTCGCCGTGAATGCGAACAAGCGCTTGGGGTTCGGGTTCCAATTGACATACGACTACGCCCGAGGCTACTATAACAGCCAGAGCGTGTCGCACTTCAACGGTTCGCTCTTCGCCACCTACTTAGGCGACCGATATAACATGCACTTCCTCTTTTCGACAAACCACCAAAAAGCGTCTGAGAACGGCGGCATCACTAACGACGAGTATATCGTACACCCGGAATCCTATACCGACGCCTTCTCTGACGATGAGATTCCCACGGTGCTGACACAGAACTGGAACCGCAACGACAACCAGCATGTCTTTCTGAGTCACCGCTACAACATCGGTTTCTACCATAAGGTACCGATGACAGAAGAAGAGATCAAGGCCCGCGAATTTGCCAAGGCCTCACAGCTGGAGAAAGAAGAGCTGGAACTGAAGAAAGAAGGTATTGAGGCCCCAAAAGGACGTGAGTCAGCCCCGAAGGGACGTCCGGATGGTGCCCTCATTGCAGGCATAGAGCCCCCAAAGGAGAAGACCGACGAAGTAGTGGACACCACCCGCATCCAGGTGGACAGTCAGGAAAAGCTCGACAGTCTGAACCATCTGCAAGCCATCCAGGATTCCATCGACGCCACGATGAAGCAGGAATACGTACCTGTGACCAGTATCATCCACACCCTGGAGCTGCATAACTACAAGCGCATCTATCAGGCCTATAGTTCCCCTCAAGACTATTACTTCGACAAGTATTACAGTTTAGGTAACGACAGCATCGAGGATGTGAACAAGCACTTTCAAGTGAAGAACACTTTTGGACTGGCGCTGCTCGAAGGCTTCAACAAATATATGAAGGCGGGACTGAAAGCCTTTGTCACCCACGAGTACCGCCGGTATATCATGCCCGACACCTTCGACCTCGAACCCATCCAGCAGCGATGGACGGAACAAAACATCAGCATTGGAGGCCAGCTCAACAAGACTGAGGGCAAAACCCTGCACTTCAACCTGACGGGTGAGTTCTGGGTGGCCGGTGAGGATGCCAGTCAGCTGAAACTCGACTTCAATACCGACCTGAATTTCCGACTCTTCAAGGATACCGTTCGTGTGGCCGCCAAGGCCTTCTTCCATCGTACGAACCCCTCGTTCTTCTATCGCCGATACCACTCGAAGCATCTGTGGTGGGACAGTCAGGATGACTTAAAGCAGGAGATGCGTACCAGGATTGAGGGCAATCTGTCGTACTCGCTGACGAACACCCGTCTGCGCCTGGCCATCGAGGAGATACAGAACTACACCTACTTCGGCATGAACTACGACCTTACCTATGATGCCAAAGGCCTCATCAGCGGACGTAAGAACATGACAGCAAACGTCTATCAGGAAGGCAGCAACATCAACCTGCTTACGGCGCAGCTGTTCCAGGACTTCCGTCTTGGTCCACTGAATTGGGAAAACGTCATCACCTATCAGAATTCCAGCAACTCCGATGTGCTGCCCCTGCCTTCCCTCAACATCTTCTCGAACCTCTATCTGAAGTTCAAGATTGCCCGCGTGCTCGATGTGGAACTAGGTGGCAACGTGACCTACTTTACCAAGTATGAAGCCCCGGACTTCTGTCCGATGATCAACCAGTTTGCTGTTCAGAAGAATGCTGAAAGCCGTGTGGAATTAGGAGAGTTCCCCTTCGTGGATGTCTATGCCAACCTGAAGCTGAAGGGCGTACGTTTCTTCGTGACGATGAGTAACGTGCTCTACAGCTCTGCTAACAGGAAATACTTCACCACACCACACTACCCGATGAACGGCAGTGTAATGCACATTGGTGTATCCTGGCCCTTCTTCAACTAAACCAGCAGAAGACCAATCGTCACACAAAGTCCGTAGATGAAAATATTGCGCGCTGTATCGCCCAAGCAGATATTCAGTGCCTTTCCCCTGTCTATCCGTTTGATCTTCAGATAAGTATACACATGGAAGATGAGATAGACAAAGGGCAGGAAGAACGCTAACGGATGGCCGTTCATAAGGAAGGTGAAACCTAAGATAATCGCCCCGATGCCCACTCCCAGATAGAATTGCAAGCCAGCCTTGGCGCCTAAATTCACCACAAGTGTATTCTTACCCGCTGCACGATCGGTATCGCGGTCGCGGAAATTATTCACCAACAACAGGGCATCGATCACCATGCCACAGGCCAATGAGGCAAGGAACACCTCCCACGTCACCGTGTGTAACTGGATATAATAGACGATGCAGACGGGCACGATGCCGAAGAATACCAGCACCAGCACATCGCCCAGCCCCATATACGACAGATGGGTGGTATAGAGGAAGCAGAACACAATGCAGACGACACCGATGAGAATCATCTCCAGTCCGCCCCAATATACGAGGGGCAGGCCGATAAGACAGGCCAGACAAGTGGTGATGGCGATGGCCTTCTTCATGGAGTCGAGCGTCACCCAGCCCATTGCGCAGGCGCGACGAGGCCCGATGCGCGTCTCTGTATTGTCAGTACCGTTGGCAAAATCAAAGAAGTCGTTGATGAAGTTGGCATCGATCTGCATGATGAAAGCAAAAAGAAGACATAGCACAGCAGCTACCCAACTGAACACATCATCGCCATACATCTTCGCATCGACATAGGACAGTGCCACTCCAATTATCACGGGAACGGCTGCACCAGACAAAGTCTTAGGACGAGCAGCCAAAAGCCAAGCCTTCATGGAATTGGTCTTGATTCTCTTCTCTTCCAACATAATTTCCACTATTTTCGTGCAAAAATACAAAAAATTATGCATTATGGATTATGAATTATGAATTATTTCGTATATTTGCATCAAAATACAGACTTTTCTATGATAACCAATAGCCCAAGCCTCGATTTGGTGGCGTTTGTCGAGACCCAGATTTTGCCCCGTTATGCTGACTTTGACCGTGCTCACAACATGGAGCATGTTACCCGTGTGATACGCCGTTCGCTCGAAATGGTAAAGACCACCGGTGCCGACATCAACATGGCTTACGTCATCGCAGCCTATCACGACTTAGGGATGTCGGGTCCAAGGGCCGTACACCACATCACGAGCGGAAAGATACTCGCCAGCGATGCCAGACTGAAGAAATGGTTTTCTGCCGAACAGATCAAGATCATGAAAGAGGCGGTAGAGGATCATCGCGCCTCAGCCAGCCATTCACCCAGAAGTCTCTATGGCAAGATTGTAGCGGAAGCCGACAGGGACATCAGCGTCGACATCGTCATCCGTCGCACCATCCAGTATGGTCTTAGCAACTATCCGCAACTCGACAAGGAAGGGCATTGGAAACGTTTCAAGCAGCACTTAGACGAGAAATACTCGGTGAACGGCTATATCCGTCTGTGGCTCCCCCACTCGCCCAATGAGAAGAACCTCAACGAACTGCGCCAGCTCATTGCCAATCCTCAGGAACTGCGTAAGACCTTTGATACGATCTTTACTGAAGAGACACGTGAAGCCTGACGCCTTATCTCAGATACATCCAATAGATATATCCCAACACTGCAGCCAGCACGATCAGCACAATCGAGCGGATGAGGCATGTCGTCACCTTCTTGATAATCAGGAAGGCCACAATGACAGCCACCAGAATAAAAATATAAACTCCTATATTCTCCATAATCAGAACATTTTCTTAAAGGCGGTCGGTAAAGGCGTCTCAAACTCCATAGGCTCACCCGTTACAGGATGATGGAAACAGAGCAGCCACGCATGGAGACAGAGACGGTGAAGCGGACCATCGCCATTACCGTATTTCGGATCACCACAGACGGGATGCCCCATATCGGCAGAATGCACGCGGATCTGATTTTTACGCCCCGTTTCCAACTTGAACTCCACCAGCGAATGCTCAGCCGTACGGGCCAACACGTGATAATGGGTAACGGCATATTTACCACCATTGTCGACGGGCGATGAATAGGTGACGTAGGCCTTGTTGTCTTTCAGCCAGTTTTCTATCGTACCATCGTCTTCTGCAATCTCTCCAGAGCAGACAGCTACATAGCGACGGTCATAAACGATGTCGTGCCAATTATGCTCCAAAATCTGCTCCGTCTCCATATCCTTGGCGTAGACCATCAGTCCGCTGGTATCACGGTCGAGACGATGGACGACATGCGCTGTACACTTCTGGCGCGACTTCTTGAAATAGTCATCGAGCACACTCTTCACATTCAGCGTCGAATGGCCGCCAGACATCGAGAGAATACCCTCGGCCTTCTCGACGACAATCAGCCAACGGTCTTCATATACAATCTTCACCCAACGGCTTTTGAAGCCCTGCTGGTTGCGCTTGGTCTTGCTCACGGCAATCTTCATGCCCTTCTCCAGAGGAAAATCGAACTGCGACACCGTTTTGCCGTTAACCTTGATGCCTCGTCCTTGCAAGGTGGCTTTGATCTTCGACTTCGATTGCGGCACATTCGCATAGAGCCATTCAAGCAGCGGCATCGGCTCAGAGACGACGAAATGGTCATACTCACCCTCACGGTTATATCCTGCGTTGTATCTCATATCTGCTGATTTTGGGTGCAAAGGTAGTGTAAAACGATTGAAACTCCAAACGATTGGAGGATTTTCTTGGAAGTATCGAAATTTTTGCGTACCTTTGCAGCCTGATTCAGTAGTATATATATAAATAAGGTATAAGGAAGAGATGATTACTGTCACAAATCTGGCTATTCAATTCGGAAAGAAGGTCCTCTACAAGGACGTGAACCTGAAGTTTACAAGTGGAAACATCTATGGCATCATCGGTGCCAACGGTGCGGGCAAGTCAACCCTGTTGCGCGCCATCAGTGGCGAACTGGAGCCCAACAAGGGATCTGTGGAGATGCTGCCCGGCGAACGCATGAGTGTGCTGGAGCAGGACCACTTCAAATACGACGCCTTCACGGTGATGGACACCGTGCTGATGGGGCATAAGCCCATGTGGGACAATATGAAGGAGCGCGAAGCCCTATATGCCAAGCCAGAGATGACAGAAGAAGACGGTAACCGCGCCGCTGAACTGGAGATGGCTTTCGCCGAGATGAACGGTTACGAGGCAGAGAGCGAGGCTGCCCAGCTGTTGCAGAATCTGGGTGTGGCCGAGGGACAGCACTATAAGCAGATGTCGGATATCTCGAACAACGAGAAGGTGCGCGTGATGCTGGCAAAGGCACTGTTCGGACACCCCGACAACCTGTTGCTCGACGAGCCTACCAATGACCTCGACCTCGATACCGTACAGTGGCTGGAGGAATATCTCTCGAACTTGGAGCAGTGTGTGCTTGTCGTCTCTCACGACCGTCACTTCCTTGATGCCGTTTCAACACAGACCGTCGACATCGACTTTGGCAAGGTGACGCTGTTCTCGGGTAACTATTCGTTCTGGTATGAGAGTTCACAGCTGGCCCTGCGTCAGGCACAGAACCAGAAGATGAAGGCCGAGGAGAAGCGCAAGCAGCTGGAAGAGTTTATCCGCCGCTTCTCTGCCAATGTGGCAAAGTCGAAACAGACCACATCGCGCAAGAAGATGCTGGAGAAACTGAATGTGGAGGAAATCACGCCTTCAACACGTAAGTATCCTGGCATCATCTTCTCAATGGAACGCGAGCCTGGCACACAGATTCTCGAGGTGGAGGGGCTGAAGGCCGTAGACCAGGATGGTACCGTGCTCTTCGACAATGTGAACTTCACGATTGAGAAGGGGCAGAAGACGGTCTTCCTGAGCCACAATCCCAAGGCGATGACGGCTCTCTTCGAGATTATCAACGGCAACCGTGAGGCTGAAGCCGGCACCTATAAGTGGGGCGTCACAATCACCACCGCCTATCTCCCACTCGACAACACGTCGTTCTTCCAGAGCGAGATGAACCTCGTGGACTGGCTTTCACAATGGGGACCAGGCAATGAGGTAGTGATGAAATCGTTCTTAGGACGCATGCTCTTCAAGGATGAGGACATCCAGAAGAAGGTGTGCGTACTCTCCGGTGGTGAGAAGATGCGCTGTATGATTGCCAGAATGCAGCTGAAGAATGCCAACTGTCTGATTCTCGACACCCCCACGAACCATCTCGACCTGGAGAGTATCCAGGCCTTCAACAACAACCTGATACAGTTTAAGGGCAATATCATCTTCGCCTCACACGACCATGAGTTTATCAACACCGTTGCTGACCGCATTATCGAACTGACGCCTAAAGGCACCATCGACAAGCTGATGACCTACGATGACTATATCTACGATGAGGCCATCAAGGAGCAAAAAGCCAGAATGTATGCCTAATCAGTGAATAGTGGCACGGTATTTGCTTGAAGATCTACAGAAGAATTAAACAAACGCTATTATGACAGAAAAAGATATTCATATTGAAGAAGAGGAGGAAACTCTGAACGAGAATCCCTCAGAAGAGACTGCCAATGAGGCAGCAGAAGAATCCGGGAACTCTGACAATTCGGAGGGATCTGATGAAAAGGACCCCCTGCAGAAAGCCGAGGAAGAAATTGCCGATCTGAAGAATCAGCTGCTCTACAAGGTGGCAGAGTTTGAGAACTACCGCAAGCGTACCCTCAAGGAGCGTGCAGAGTTGATTCTCAACGGCGGTGAGAAGTTTATCACAGCCATCCTGCCCGTACTCGACGATATGGAGCGCGCCATTGAGAATGGTGCCAAGACCGATGATCCTGCTGTACTACGCGAAGGTATGGAACTGATTCATCAGAAATTCATGAAGACCCTTGAGTCGCAGGGTGTAAGCAAGATCGAGACGACAGATGCCGATTTCGACACCGATGTGCATGAGGCTGTGGCGATGGTACCCGGTATGGGCGATGACAAGAAGGGCAAGGTGATTGACTGTCTCCAGCAGGGCTATAAACTAAACGACAAAGTAATCCGCCACGCGAAAGTGGCCGTAGGACAATAACAACACATGGCACAAAAAAGAGACTATTATGAGGTGCTTGGGGTCGAGAAGACCGCCTCGGAAGACGAGATCAAGAAAGCCTATCGGAAGATAGCCATCAAGTACCACCCCGACCGTAATCCTGGCGATAAGGAAGCCGAGGAGAAATTCAAGGAGGCCGCAGAGGCATACAATGTGCTGCATGACCCGAAGACGCGTCAACAATACGACCAGTTCGGCTTTGCAGGTCCCGGTGCCGGCGGCTTCGACTTCAGCGGCTTCGGTAGTGCCAGCATGAACATGGACGACATCTTCTCGATGTTCGGCGATATCTTCGGCGGTCATGGTTTTGGTGGTTTCGGCGGTCAGCGCCGTCCGCAGCAGCATCGTGGTAGCGACTTGCGTCTGAAAGTGAGACTAACACTGCAGGAAATCAATACGGGCGTCACCAAGAAGTTCAAGGTGCGTAAGGATATCACCTGTCCCCATTGCAGCGGTTCGGGTGCAGAGGCCGGCAGCGGCAAGGAGCAGTGTGCTACCTGTCACGGTAGCGGTGTTATCACCCACACCACACAGAGCATCTTCGGTATGATGCAGCAGCAGAGTGTCTGCCCGAACTGTCACGGTGAGGGTATGGTCATCAAGAACAAGTGTAAGCATTGTGGTGGTACTGGTGTCGAGAAAGGCGAGGAAGTGGTGGAGATCAACATTCCCGCAGGTGTCGCTGAGGGTATGGTGGTGAATGTACCCGGCAAGGGAAATGCCGGTAAGCACAACGGCATCGCTGGCGACATACAGGTGTTTATCGAAGAGGCAGAGAACGATACTTTCGTACGCGACGGCAACGATCTGATCTACAGCCTGCTACTCGACTTCCCCACAGCAGCCCTGGGTGGTGAAGTGGAAGTGCCCACCATCGACGGTACAAAGCTGAAAGTGAAGTTGGAAAACGGCACACAGCCTGGCAAGACCCTCCGTCTGAGGGGCAAAGGACTGCCCGCTGTACAGGGCTACGGTTCTGGCAGAGGTGACCTCGTGGTGAATATCAGTGTGTATATCCCCAAGACCCTCAGTCGTGAGGAAAAGGAACTGGTGGAGAAGTTCAAGGACTCTGACAACTTCAAGGGCGACAAGCAGACGAAGGACTCCATCTTCCAACGTTTCAAGAACTACTTCAATTAAATTAATACATTGCAATTTGTCATATTGTAAATTGACATGACCTATCAAGAGACCTGTAACTATCTGTTCAAGCAGACACCGATGTTTGAGAAGCAGGGTGTCAGCGGCTACAAGGAAGGCCTGGAGAACACGCTTGCCCTCGACAAGCATCTCGGTCATCCGCACAGAAACTTCCGCAGTATCCACATTGCGGGTACCAACGGTAAGGGTTCTTGTGCCCACACCATCGCAGCCATCCTGCAGCAGTGCGGATACAGGGTAGGTCTTTATACCTCTCCCCATCTGGTGGACTTCCGCGAGCGCATCCGCATCAACGGACAGCCCATTCCTGAGAACTACGTGATAGAGTTTGTGGAGAAAGAGAAGGAATTCTTCGAACCCTTGAAACCTACCTTCTTTGAGTTGACGACAGCTATGGCCTTCAATTATTTCAGTGAGATGCAGGTCGACATTGCCGTCATCGAGGTAGGACTCGGAGGCAGACTCGACTGCACAAACATCATCACCCCCATCCTATCAGTCATCACCAACATCAGCCTGGACCATACGCAGCTATTAGGGCAATCGCTCGAGCAGATTGCGATGGAGAAAGCAGGCATTATAAAGAAAGGTGTACCTGTGGTGATTGGTGAGGCACTACCTGAAACACGTCCTATCTTTGAAGCTATGGCCGAAGAGAACAAGGCGCCTATCGTCTTTGCAGAAGACCAGCCGGAAGTGTTGTATGCAGAACAGCAATTCTCTGATATGCACTACGGCACACGCAGCTATGGCAAGATTACCGGTGAACTCTGCGGACTCTATCAGAAGAAGAATGCCAACACCATCCTTTGGGCCATCAGGAAACTGGAGGATGCCGGTTACCTTTATCGTTTCACCGGTGGCTTGAAGTCACCCTCCAAGGGACATGAGATAAAGGCCGGCTTCAAGAGTGTTTGCGAGACAACAGGTCTGAAAGGTCGCTGGCAGGTGGTCAGCAAGGACCCCACTGTCGTGTGCGACACGGGCCATAACACCGCTGGATGGCAGTATCTCAGCCAGCAACTCAGTCAGGTGAAGTGCCAGAATATGTATATCGTATTCGGTGTGGTTGAGGATAAGGACGTTGACGGCATCATGGCCTTGCTTCCCAAGCATGCAACCTATTTCTTCACAAAAGCCAACAATCAGCGTGCCGTTTCCGAGCATGTGCTCCATATGATGGGACAGCAATTGGGTCTGACTGGCGACACCTATCCGAGTGTTGTTGAAGCCTACCAGGCTGCAAAATCAAAAGCAAAAACAGACGATTTTGTGTTTATTGGAGGTAGCAGTTACGTGGTTGCTGACTTCCTGAAAAACTGCGTTTAGGTTTTTTTAATACATCCACAACATTTTTTTCGTTGATTCCTTTGCCCATTTGAATTTTTTTCTGTTACTTTGCAAAAAATAATTGTAACTAAAAACAATTCAATTATGGCAACAACAGAAACAGCGAATCTGTGTGGTCTGAAGAGAGAAAACTTCCAGACCACCATCAACGGTAAGAAAACCGATTTGTACATTCTTCGGAATCGTAAGGGTTATGAAGTGGCAATCTCCAACTATGGCGGTGCCATTTGTGCTATTATGGTGCCTGACAAGGATGGTAAAGTAGCTAACGTCATTCAGGGTCATGACAGCATCAAGCAGCTCATGAGCGGCAACGAGCCTTATCTCTCGACACTGATTGGCCGTTGGGGTAACCGTATCTGCAAGGGACAGTTCACGCTGAATGGCAAGGACTATCAACTGGCAATCAACGACGGTCCCAACCACCTTCATGGCGGTGCTGTAGGCTTTAACGCCAAAGTATGGGATGCCCGCCAGATGGGACCTCGCGCATTGGCTCTCCACCGTATCTCCTCATACGGAGAGGAAGGTTACACAGGCGAGTTGGACATCACGGTGGAATTCACCTTCACCGACCTCAATGAACTGATCATTGAGTATCTGGCCACCACCAACAAGAAGACCATCGTGAACCTGACGCATCACGCATTCTTCAGTCTGACAGGAACCGCTGATCCTACACCGACGATTGAGGACCAAATCTGCGAGATCAATGCCGACTTCTATCTGCCTACCGACAACACCGCTATCCCAACCGGTGAGATTCTGAAGGTAGAAGGCACTCCGTTCGACTTCCGCAAGCCTAAGACCTTCGGACAGGAGATTGATGCTGATAATGAGCAGATTATCTTTGGTCACGGTTATGACCACAACTATGTGCTGAATAAGCGCGAGGAAGGCGAATTGAGTTTTGCCGCCAGAGTAACGGAGCCCAAGAGCGGCCGTACACTGGAGTGCTACACCACAGAGCCCGGTATGCAGCTCTACACAGCTAACTTCGCAACAGGCTACAAGGGCGCCAACGGCTGCACGTTCCCACGTCGCTCGGCATTCTGTCTGGAGACCCAGCACTTCCCTGACACTCCAAACCGTCCGTACTTCCCCAGTGTCGTACTGAGACCAGGCGAGCGCTACAAGCAGAAGACGATTTATCGCTTTGGAATCGCTGAATAACAAATCCGTTTAACCAACACTATTTATTAACATTATGAGTGAGAAAAATAATAGCAAACTGATTGCCATTATCACCATGTGCTTCATCTTCGCGATGATCAGTTTTGTGACGAACATGGGTGCGCCTTTTGGCAATATCTGGGGCTTCGA
>JAFZCU010000009.1 GCA_017556145.1 Prevotella sp.
AAGCGGGCCGTTCTGGTGGATACTGGAGTGTTGCATGGCCCTGGGAGCGATGTTTGCCATCATCATGGCGGCGGGCATGGCGTATAAGATGATGACGAAGGGCGAGCCGTTCGACGTTTTGAAGGTGCTACGGGTACTGGCCATTGCCATTGTGATGTTCTGGTGGTATCCTCATGGAGGCAGCGGGGCATCGGTTTTGGGCGTGCTGGCCTATATTCCTAACTGTATCGGCTCCTATACGCATGACCTTTATGAGATAGAGGCGGCGCAGGTACAGCAGAAATTTGATAATCTGCATGAGCCTTTGAAACAGCGTCAGGACAGCATCGACCACTATATGGCGATAGCGAAGGTGACCGTGGACGGAATGCAGAAGGCCGGAGTCACGGACATCACGCAGTATGTGGGCTACCAGACGCTGACGGACTCGGAGAAGAAAGCCTGTAAGTTCTATCTGCAAAGTACCTATACGGGGCTGATGATAGGACTGGATAAGATAATCATGCTACTGTCGCTTGTGGTGTTCCGCATTGGCTGGTGGGGGACTATCTTCTGTCAGCAGATCTTGTTGGGCATGCTGACTATCTTCGGGCCGCTGCAATGGGCCTTTTCGTTATTGCCGAAATGGGAGGGAGCCTGGGCGAAGTGGATTACGAGGTATCTCACCGTGCATTTCTATGGTGCAATGCTCTACTTCGTGGGATTCTATGTGCTGTTGTTGTTCGACATTGTGCTGAGCATACAGTATGAGAACCTGCAGGCGATACTCGACGGAGGATTCTCAGGGTATTTGCAGAACTCTTTCATGACGGCGGGTTATCTGTTGGTAGCTTCATTGGTGGCCTTGAAGTGCCTGAACCTCGTGCCGGACTTGGCCGCGTGGATGATACCAGAGGGTGACACAGCCTTCTCAACGAGAAACTTCGGCGAGGGCGTGGCTAGTCAGGCTAAGACAAGTGCAATGTCAGTAATGCGATAAAAGTAAGTTAAAGATATGGTAATAAAGAATCTGGAGAATAAGATTAAGTTGGTGATGATAGTGAGTTGCCTGTTCATGGTGGGCTGCATCATCATCTCGCTGGGGGCCATCTTCACCGCCAAAGGCATGGTGGACGATGCCCACAAGAAAGTGTATGTGTTGGACGGCAATGTGCCTATCCTGGTGCAGCGCACAACGATGGATGAGACGCTCGACGTGGAAGCCAAGAGTCATGTGGAACTGTTCCACCACCTCTTCTTCACCCTTGCGCCTGATGACAAGTACATCAACTATACGATGGAGAAGGCCATGTATCTGGTCGATGAGACAGGACTGGCTCAGTATAATGCCCTGAAGGAAAAAGGCTTTTATAACAACATCATGGGTACGAGTGCTGTATTCTCAATCTTCTGTGACAGTATCAAGTTTGACAAGCAGCAGATGACCTTCACCTATTATGGCCGTCAGCGCATCGAGCGACGTACAAACATCCTGATGAGAAAGCTCGTAACAGCTGGAGAACTGAAACGTGTGCCGAGAACTGAGAATAATCCTCACGGACTGTTGATAACAAACTGGCGAACCCTCCTGAATCAGGATCTGGAGCAGAAACAAAAAACCATTTATTAAGCTATGGGCTGGAAGAGATTGATAGTAGGAGAGCCGATGCCGGACAAGAACGATCCGAAGTATAAGGAGCGTTATGAGCGCGAGGTAGAAGCAGGCAGAAGATTTGCCGATAAGTGCGGCATCAGCTGGGGAGCAAAACGGCTGCAGGAGGTCGGTCAGGAGCATAAGATGGCATTTCTGGCTATCGTGTTCGGATTCGTGATGGTGTGCTTTATGATGAATGTGTTCTATCTGATGGATGTCATGCAACATCAGGGGCAGATAAAGGCGACAGCCATCGAACGTGTTGACAGTGCGATGCAGTCGAAAGGTCACCACATAGTAGTAAACAAAGTAAAGTGAAGATATGAAGAAGATTAATTTCAAACAACCGAAGTACGTCATTCCGACATTGGTTTATATCGGGTCGCTGGTGATACCCTATCTATTCATGGAGGTATTCGATGTAGAGATAGAGGATAAGAAAGACGCCAACCTGCAGACGACCGAGTATCTGAATGCTCAGTTGCCATCAGCCAACGTTTCTAAGGATATTGGCAGTAAGCGAAAGAATATGCGCGATGCGTTTGGTGAGATTACTGACCGCAGTGCCGTGCAGGACTTTACGGAGAACCAGGACACCGTGAATAAGAAGGAAGATTTTGAGTCGAAGTATTCTGAGGAGGAGTTGCGTCTGTTGGATGCACAGGCCCAGGAGCAGGCAAGAATCAAGAACCTTCAGGACTTGAATAACCGAATTGCACAGTCAGCCAAGAAGGGTGAGAGCATGAGTAGCGACGATTATGTGGTGCCAATGACAGACGAAGAGCGTGCCAAGGCATTGGCGATGCGTCGTCAGGGCATGATGGCAGAACTCGACCGTGACTTAAATAATGTCCGTGCGCAAGGTGCAGCAGCTATAGGTGCTGTGGCAGATGCCCAGGATAGTATTATTTCCAAGGGTGCGAAAGCGGCAAGGGATGTAGCAGATGAAGCACCCAATGCCGTGCGTGAACTCGATGATGATGCCCAGAACAATATCGTGACGAAGGTATCGAAGGATGAATCGGAGTATTTCAATACACTGAGCGAGAATGCGCCTAACTCGAACCTGATAAGGGCTATCATCGATGAAGAGGTAAAAGCCGTAGAGGGTAGTCGTGTACGTCTACGCCTATTGGATGCCATCGACATCAATGGCACACAGTTGCCCAAAGGCAGTTATCTGTATGCTACGATGAGCGGATTCGGTCAGCAGCGTGTAAAGGGTAAGGTACAGAGTGTGCTTGTAGGTGATGAGATCCTGAAGATAGGACTGTCTATTTATGATGTAACGGATGGTCAGGAAGGTCTTTATGTTCCTGCCAGTCAGTTCCGTGAAACAGCGAAGGATATTGGTAGTACAGCTATGCAGGGTAATATGAATCTGAACCAGACCAGTGGCGGTACTTCTGTCAGTCAGTGGGCAGGTCAGGCTTTGCAGAATGCCTATCAGAAGACCTCTAATGCCATCAGCAAGGCCATTAAGAAGAACCGTGTCCGCCTGAAGTACGGAACACAAGTGTTCTTGGTCAATTCCAAACAACAACGCAAGCGTTAGTTGTTGTGGAAATGTTAAAGATGTTTAAGAAATAAAAAATTTTGACAATATTCATCATGAAAAGAATTTCGAGAACCAAATTGGGCGCGTTTTTTCTCTGCGCCGCGTCTGCTTTGAGTGCTTCAGCCCAGCAGACTTACAACGAGATGGAGCAGTTGACGGTGAATGAGAACGTCACCACAGTGATAACGGCATCAGAACCCATCCGACTGGTGGACATCAGTACCGACAAGGTGGTGGGTGACAAACCCATTGAGAATGTCATCCGAGTGAAGCCGAAGGAAGGTGGCCATGAGGATGGAGCCGTGCTGGCTATTGTGACAGTGGTGACAGAACGTTACCGTTCTCAGTATGCACTGATTTATACTACCAGACTGGAGGAAGCCGTTTCAGACAAGGAGGTACAGATGGATGAGCGTAATGCTTTCCATAACCCTGCCGTGAGTATGAGTACACAGGATATGGTACGCTATGCCCGTCGTATCTGGAATAGTCCGGCGAAGTATCACAGTACCAGGACCAATAAGGACCATGCGACGATGCGACTGAACAATGTCTATGCAGTGGGGGAATACTTCTTTATCGACTTCAGTGTGGAGAACAAGACTAACCTACGCTTCGACATCGATGAACTACGCTTTAAACTCTGTGACAAGAAGCAGCAGAAGGCTACGAACGTTCAGGATCTGATGCTGGAACCAACATTGTTACTCGATAGGAGTATGTCGTTCCAACGAGGTTATAGGAATGTGGCGGTGCTGAAGAAGATGACATTCCCTAATGACAAGGTGCTGACCATCGAACTGAGTGAGAAACAGATAAGTGGTCGAACTATCTCGATGACGATAGACTATGAGGATATCTTGAGTGCTGATGCGTTTGACAGTTCCCTTTTAATTGAAGATTAGCTATGATGAAGAGAATGATGTTATGTTTGGCAGTGGCCTCGATAGGTCTTGTTGCCAATGCACAGACGAATAGCAACCATCTGATGTTTGGGGTGGGAGCTTTGTATGAGAAAGGGCTGGATGCGACCATTGCATACGAGCATGGCAGCAAGTATCATAATGCCTGGGAGTATTTCGCAACGGGCTATCTTCAGTATGACGATGACCCCAATGCGGGGCATGTGACAAAGAAGAGTTTCTGGCATAACTATAACTCCTGGCATCTGGGCATTGTCTATAAGCCATGTGTGAATCGTGGGCGTAACCATCATGGAAATGTCAGGATAGGTGCCAGTGGCGGCTCAGACTTGCATGACTTCGTAGGCGGTATACATCTCGGATATGAACACACCTATGCCCTGAAGGGTGGCTGGGAACTGTTCTTTCAGGTGAAGGAAGATGTAATCATCGGGTCAGGTCTGAGTTGGAGAACGGGCGGTTCCGTTGGCTTAAAATTTCCTTTATAGTCCTGTAAATAAAGAACTTATCTATTTAATATTTAATAAAGAAGAAATATGAAGAATTTATCTTTAATAATAATGATGGCATTGTCGATGGTGTTGACATCGTGCGATGAACATGAGCCGATAGACCTCGACATCCATCCAGGTTACATCCTCTGTTCGGATGGTCAGATAGTGAGTCCTTCGGTTTTCAATAGTGACGTTCATACGCCAGTGGCGGTGGTGTTTGCTGAAAAGACAGACAAGCATCAGGCATTGGCTGTGCTGCTCGATGAGATTGCGCCAGTGGCCTTTGCTGATACGTTGAGTTTTGACCAGAAAACCAGTGGCAGTGAGACGGAGTATGACGGCTATGTCAATACGGTGGCACTCCAGACAACGCATCTCGATAGAGACAGCTTGGTGGTGAAGGACAACAAGGCAGATCCACGAAACTATTACACGTCGCCGTTGGGCTTGTTGGCCTTCCGTCATCACTGGTTCTTCCAGAGTGACTATGTGCCGAGTGTCGCGGAGTTGGGATTGCTCTATAGTACACTTACGATTGTGAACCCCATCATCGAACGATGTGGTGGGACACCTGTGAATCGCAGTCCTGAGAATGCAGGTTGTTGGTATTGGACCAGTACGGAGGTGGAACAGAACAAGATGAACCAGGCATGGCTTTTCTCGATGGCAGATGGTAGCCGACATAAGGCACCAAAGACCAACTGTTACAGAGCACGACTAATTGTAGAATATAATCCGTTATAGATATGGGAGGTTGGAGTACAGCATTGAACATGGGCGGGCGAGTAGTACGATTCGCAGGCCATAACCCCAAGACGTTCTTGGGACTGTCGGCAGGATCTGTTGCAGGTTGGAAGTATTTCGTTAATGACGAGTCGCTTCTGGAACAGGCTACGGAGGTAGCCTTGGGTGATGATGCGTCGAAAGGCTTGAAGGAGAATGGTGTCACAGGTGGACTGAAAGGTCTCGCCTTTGGTGCCGATGGTGCCGACAAGTCGATTGGCGAGAATGTGGTGGATGGCGTGGTAGGCGAGGGAACCTACGACCACATCACTCATGCGGCAGGCAATGCCGTTGATTCGGTAGAGAACGGAATCCATGCTGCCGGACAGGGATTGCAGAATGCCTATCAGGGTGCTGGCCAGATAGTGCAGGGCTACCAGCAGCAGGCCATCATGCCACAGCAGGGTGGGGGATTGTTTTCTGCACTAAACCCGTTTAACAGCATCGGACAGTTGGCCAACAGCTTCTGGAATGGCGGTTCTGGCATGAGCTTGGCAGCCCTGATACCGGCAGCATTTCTGATGTTCGGCAACTTCGGTTGGATGGGAAAGATCGCTTCGCTGTTCCTTGGCTCTTTAGCCATGAAAAACATGCGGATGCAGCAGACGATAATACCCCAGCAACAGATACCGTATAGTCAGGGCTATCAGGTACAGCCTGTTGAACAGCCTGTGCAGCAGCATTATCAGCCGCAATTGGCCCAGAATGAAAGTGAGGAGAATGAATATACTATAAGAAGAGGCAGAGGATGAACACAAAAGATATATTATTGGAGTCCGCAAGCGGATTCATGATGCCTTTCGAGGCGAGTGAGGAGGAAGAGGTACAGGTGAGCCTGGGCTTTGGTGAGCAGACGCATCCCATGACAGGCGAGCGTTTTCACCATAGGGGTGTGGACTTTGCTGCCCACGACCTGCCATTGTTTGCTTTGGCGACAGGTACGGTGGTGGGCGTCGGAACGGATGCCGTCCACGAGAACTATATCATCACCAAGTATGGCAAGTTTGAGGTGAAGTACGGCCATGTGAGTGAGGCGTATCTCACCTACGGTATGCCCGTCACCGCCGGACAGCAGATTGCCAGGAGTGGAAACTTCCTGCATTTCGAGGTGAACTGTGAGGGTCAGGTACTTGACCCGATGGAGTTTCTGGCGATGATTTACGGCAACATTGCCCAGCTGGAGGCGATGGGCATTAAAGGACACTATCGGCTGGCCAACATGGGTGTGAAGGTGCAGACGGACTACGACGCAGATCAGGAGGAACTGCTGCAGATGATGCTCCGTTGGCTGCCTGTGTATATGAACGACATCCGCTTGGGGCGCTATGTTCCTCCTGCAAGGATGGAACAGTCGCTCAGGAACATCTTCGCACAGTCGGCAGACCGCAGTTACTTCTTCGAGACGATTCCCAACTATGGGAATCCGCTGGGACTGAGCAGTCGGGGTGCGCCACTGGCATCGAAGGTGCAGAACCTGCTGATAGGTGATTTCCTGAACTATATGGCCCTGCGTCATGATACCTATCTCTCGACGTGGGGTGACGACGTAAAAAAAAACTTCGTGAGCAGGCAGCAGCCGACGGCTATGTGATAGACCCGTTGGCTGGCCTTCAGGTCGATGTGAAGAGCTTCGATGTGGGACGGATTGCCTCGGTGTATTTCGATTCAGAGGGCAACCGTTGCTGGACGAAGGCCTGGTTTAATGGGCGTGAGAAGGGTGAGCCGGCTATTGAGATAACCCGTAAGCTGGCTATAGCTTTTATCAGTGACCAGATCTCAAAGGATTCCTGGCTCACCCGTTTCTGGCCCAAACAGATGAGTGTCTATCACAAGGCCATCGAGCAGACGCGACAACAGTTGCTGGGCCTATAATATCTATATGTATGGATTTACAGAATTTCATAGATGCGGAGTATTGTATCGACAAGTATTTCGAGAGGCACCTGACGAAGCGGCTGGACTTCTATATTGACAGTCGAAATGCTGCCGTGGTGTCGGGGCGCTCTACGGGCTTTGGGCTGACGAATGCCTTGGCTCCATCGGAGGACTATGCTACGAGTGTGACGCTGAACGTTCCTGCCAAGGACATCGAGAAGCTGGGTGCCGAGATGGCGCGGGACAAGCAGCTGAGCCACGACATCGAGGTGCTGGCAAAGGCTTGGCGCACGGCGGCAGTCGCTCAGGTGGGCGAGGTGCGGTATAAGCAGCTTTCAGAGAAGCTGGGTGGTGACCTTGCAATGGCGTATGTCAACCATCGGCTGACGATGCGAATGGTGGACTATGAGGTGGAGAAGACGCCTATCAAAGGCTCTGTGGATTATATTCTCGACGAAGCCCATCGCTCGTCGTTGTTGTCGTTTGTCAGTGCGCCGACTACCCAACTGCAGCAGTATATCGACAAGAAAATAGTGGAGCGGTATGATCCAGGACTATTGGAGAAAGGAGCAGGTAAAGCCCTTGGTTCGCTGACGGATTTGACCCTGACGCTGCCTGTTACAGGCGTGAGTTCTTTTGCCGGACTGTCCAAATTTGTGGCGGTAGACTTGGGGCTTGGTTTAGCTGGTGATGCCTTGATGGGAAAATCGGGGCAGCAGATGGATGTCAGTCAGATGGTGAGTGCTGCACTGTTTAGTTCCGATGTGGATGTACTGTCGGAGGCTCGCAAAGAGACGAGGGGTGTAAATCCCTATTCCAGCGAGGTGGTTAAAGCTACCGATAGCCAGTTGGGAAAGAAGATAGTGCATCATTCTGCGTCGCTTTTTGATGCGAAGGAACTGAAGCCGAAGTTAGGTCTTGGCGTTACTAAATTGCCTGAAATACCTGATTATGCTGCCGATTTACGTCGTGCAGGTGAAATGCACTTCGCCATTCGTGAGCATTTTGATAATCAGGAGGTTACCAAAGAATCGGAACAGAAACGTGACATTTCTCAAAATGTACAGCCTGCCGCCCAGCCCTTGCAGCAACAGTATGCGCCACAAATTGGGAACTTTTCTGTATCTGGCTGGGGAGGAATTTTCGATTCTCTCGGACTGAATGGCTTTGGCGATGTCGGCAAGAACCTCGGTTATGTGTTAGCCATGCTGCCGGACATGCTTGTAGGTATGTTCACGGGTAAGTCGCGTAACCTGAAGTTTGGCGATAACATGATGCCGATAGCAGCCATCTTTGCGGGCATGTTCGTTAAGAATCCGCTCCTGAAGATGATGTTGGTGGGCCTTGGAGGTGCCAATCTTCTGAATAAGGCTGGCCATGAAGCGCTGGAGAATCGTGACGGGGTGAAGCCCCAACCTATCCGACAGTATCGCAAGTACGATGATGAACCGCTCGACCTCCGTATCTCTCAGCCCGTCATGAAGGGCAATACCCTTGTGGCCACCATCGATAACATCCCTTCTGTCATCACCCTCAATGAAGATGCCGTTGATGCCTACTATCAGGGTGTACTACCCTTGAATACCCTCGCCAATGCTGTTCTCCGTAAATACGACGAGCAGCAGCGATCGATTCAGGAGAACTACGACCGCCAAATGAAAGTAGAAGAGAGGCAGGAAAAGATGATAGGTATCAAATGAAGTATGAATAATAAAACTGGCGGTGCAACAACCATTGATAGGAAGTTACACCGCCAATTTTTTAGCAATCTCTTATGCTGTCAGTCTTGTTTCAAATACCACGTTGTCGCCTTTCCTCAGTTGTAGTTGCAGGCAGGCATAGGCGTTATGGTCTGCCAATTGCTGAAGTTTCTCTCTGTTCTCGTCGTTGTCGCGTATCATGGATGCGTATATCAACTTACCGGGGAAGAAGCCGTCCAGGTCGAATGCCTTGAAAGTTCGCATCCATTTGGCTTTTGCGTAAACGAAGCACAGTTCTGAAATACGCACAAACTCCTGTGTCTGATTGATTTCTTTCTGTATCATAGTTGTAATGTGTTATGCCACTTTCCTTGAAAGCAGGGTTTCGTACTCACTGCGAACGGTCTCTTGGTCGTATTCCTCATTATCGAGCATGGGTAGATAGATCTTTTCATCTTCTTCCCAAGGCTCATCTGTGATAGAGATATGCCTGTAAATAGAGCGGAAGGCCTTGACGATACTGTCCCTTTCATCGTAATTGTTATAGCCATCGAAGCATAGTTCTTTCGTCCAGAAATCGAAGGAGAAGGTAATCTGATTTCGGTTGTCCATGTCTGAAATGGTCACATCTACGAAATCATGGGTGCCAGACTGCAAGGTGACTTTGTGGCCGTAGTATTCAAAGTAGTCGTTGTTGGGGCAGTCTTTGCTGGTAATCTTATCTACCAGCCTGTTGAGAAATCTGTAGGTTTTCTGTTTCATAATAATAAGTCTTTATGTGGCAGGGACATCTGCGAGGACATCCCTGCCATAAGTTGTTTATACTCTGTTGAATTTTTCCTGTGAATCGCGTATTGCTTTCTGGTGATATACCTTGTCATTCATGTCTGCAGGCTTTTCCACGAGTTCATCAATAACACTGCCAAGTGAGTCACAATAAATATCGCTCATGGTTTTCTTCACCTCTCGTCTGATATTGAGAAGTGTGATGATATATGCGTCGCTTGCTTCATCCAGGGAAACATACACCCAGCCCTTATGAACCATCCCGCTGACCCTGAGAATCAGTGTGGGCATATTATGGTAAAAAGCGTAGCATTTCTTGGATACTCCCCAACTCAGGAAAGTCATCATGTCGATTGACCAGAAGAGTTGCTTGTAAGCCTCGTTTGCCACTTCCCAACAGTGGTCGATGTCTTGTTTTGTTCTAACTGTTGCCATAGTTGTATTACTTGTTTGTTGATATTTACCTCCAAATCTCGTTACGCTTGTCCTTTCGCTTGTATGCCTTGATCTTACGCCGGCACTCGAACAGGGGAGCGTCGTAGTTGATGATGAAGTCGTCGTTGTCAAAGAAGCCTATGAAAGCCATTTCTGTACTGGCTGTTTATATCCCGCCGCCTACGGTCTGAGTGTTTGCAAAAATTTATCGGCATGAGTGAACCTGAAGCCTTTTTATTTTGTTCAAGTATCATGTGTCCGACCTGAACTTTTTTTTAGCATCGACAATCGGTCGCCTTATAGCCTTTTTCTTGCCTACTTAACAGGCCGAACCATCAAAGGGCATAGGGCAAGGAATTTGCTGACATATTTTTCGGAATACATAGATTGTGCGCAATCTACGAAGGCTGCTGAAAAATATGTTACCAAATAGTACACGGTACTTGACCATTGCCTGGGTTCGACCTACCTTTGCAAGAAAAAAGCGTCAATA
>JAFZCU010000074.1 GCA_017556145.1 Prevotella sp.
CCCTGAGAACAACACTCAGATTACTACCGAACCGGGTGACTTAATTCTGTACCAAGGCAGTAACCTCTGCATCTACTACGACACGAACTCGTGGAACTTCACCCGTATCGGTAAGCTTGATAATATGACGCAAGCTGAAATTAAAACGTGGGTGAATTCAGGTGGCGATAACGTCAGCGTGACGCTCTCCATCTCAGAACCGACGGGCATCAGTAAAGTAAAGGGTGATGAAACTAAGTCTCAGGCTTATACGTTGACGGGCACTCTCGCACAGGCCGGACAAAAGGGAATTGTAATTCAAAACGGAAAGGTTGCGATTAAGCGAGTGAAATGAGAGTTGACTATCATTTCCGAGCGTGAGCAAACTCGAACGAAGTTCAAAAAGATAATCAGATGAAAAAGGTAATATTTGCAATGCTTGCAGCCGTAGCGCTGGCAGCATGTAACAGTAACAAACAAACTACAGACAAGGATATGGAGCAGACATTGAATTTGACGCAGGAGTGGGACAAGGTGTTCCCGCTGAGCGAGAAAGTGAATCACAAGAAGGTGACGTTTGAAACGCAATATGGCCTGACATTGGCGGCAGACTTGTACACGCCCAAGAACGCAGAGGGAAAGCTGCCCGCTATTGCTGTCAGCGGCCCGTTTGGAGCCACCAAGGAACAGTCGAGCGGACTCTATGCCATGCGGATGGCAGAGCGTGGTTTTGTGACATTGGCCTTCGACCCGTCGTACACTGGCGAGAGCAGTGGTGAGCCCCGTCGCACAGCCTCGCCCGACATCAATACTGAGGACTTTATGGCTGCCGTCGATTACCTGTCGAAACAAGATAATGTAGATGCTGAGAAGATTGGCATCATCGGCATTTGTGGATGGGGAGGCATCGCCCTGAATGCTGCCGCTGCCGACACCCGAATCAAGGCTACGGTAGCCAGCACGATGTACGACATGACCCGCGTCAGCGGTAACGGCTATTACGATAGTGAGGACAAGGATGAGTCGCGTCATACTGCCCGTGAAGCACTCTCTAAGCAGCGCCTCACCGACCCCAAGGCAATGGCTGGCGGTGTCATCGACCCGCTGCCCGACGATGCGCCCCAGTTCGTCAAGGACTACTATGATTATTACAAAACCGAAAGAGGCTATCATGCACGCTCTGGCAACAGCAACGACGGTTGGCGTGTCATTGGCACTCAGGCCTACGCAAACTCTCGCTTCCTTTACTACATCAACGAGATTCGTTCTGCCGTCCTCGTGATGCATGGCGAAAAGGCTCACTCACGCTACTTTGGCGAGGCTGCCTACAAATATATGGTGGAAGGTAAAGCTGAAGGTTATAATATTGTCGGTAAGCCCAACCTCGTTCCAGAGAACAAACAGTTGCTCATCATCCCTGGTGCCTCACATTGCGACCTCTATGATGGTGGATACACTGAGTTGGTTGGCAAGGGCGAACCCAAGAATATGATTCCATGGGATAAACTGGACGCATTTTTCAAAGATAACTTGAAATAAGATGAAACATATCGTAACCATCATAATTGCAATATTGACTATGGCAACAGTAAAAGCTCAGACGCTGACGGAGCGTCAGAAAGGATTGGCGGCATGTGCCTGCCTGATGGCACAGGGTGATTTGGAGCGGTTGGAGCCTGCCGTGAAGATGGCACTCGACAATGGCGTGACTATCAACGAACTGAAGGAGGCGTTCTCGCAACTTTATGCCTACACGGGATTCCCACGTTCGCTGAATGCGTTGGGAGTATTGAACAAGGTATTAGAGAACAAGAACCTTGCATGGCAGGAGGGCAAGCCTTGGACGCGCCCTGCCGAGTGGGACGATGCAAAGGCGGCTTACGAACTGGGCAAGAAGAACCAGACACAGCTTTCAGGCCGTGCGTTCGACTACGATTTCTGTCCACAGGATGACTACTATCTGAAGTCACACCTCTTTGGCGACATCTTTGCTGGCAACCAACTCTCTCATGCCGACCGCGAGATAGTAACGGTAGCAGCATTGAGTGGTCTCGAAGGCGTTGACCCACAACTCGCAGCCCACAAGCGTGGAGCCGTAAACATGGGGAATAGCCAGGAACTGGTTGATGAACTCTGTGCCTGGCTCGACTATGAGGGCTATACCCTGCGCAGTAAATGGCCCAAGGGCGAACCAAATACCGCCTACGCCCAGTATTTCGTCGGCAACAGCTATCTGGCCGACGTGGGTGGCGGTGTACATAATGTCACCTTCGAGCCTAGTTGCCGTAATAACTGGCACATCCACCATAAGGCCGTGCAGGTGCTCATCTGCGTCGCAGGTCGCGGCTGGTATCAGGAATGGGGCAAGGAGGCCGTAGAACTAAAGCCTGGAGTAGTGATTGCCATCCCTGCCGAGGTCAAGCACTGGCACGGAGCCGCCAAGGACTCATGGATGCAGCACCTAACCTATCATAAGGATGTGCAGGAGGGAGCCACCAATGAGTGGCTGGAGCCTGTGACTCACGAAGTATATAACAAACTAAAGTGATATGAAGAAAGTCGTACTAGCAATGGCAGCACTGTTGACTATAAGCCTGAGTGCCTGCTCACAAGGAAACAAAACAAAAGAGAACAAAGAAATGAAAAAAGTATTGGTAGCTTATTTCTCGGCCTCTGGCGTGACGGAGGGCGTAGCCACGCAGTTGGCAGAGGTGACGGGCGGAGAACTGCTCAAGATTCAGCCCGAACAACCTTATACGGATGCAGACCTTGATTGGCGTGACAAACAGAGCCGTTCGTCTGTTGAGATGCAGAATAAGAACTCGCGTCCTGCCATTACTAACAAGTTGGCAAACATGCAGGACTACGATGTGGTCTATGTCGGATTCCCCATCTGGTGGTACACCTGTCCGACAATCATCAACACCTTCATGGAGGCTTACGACTTCAAGGGTAAGACCGTCATTCCCTTTGCCACATCTGGCGGCAGCAGCATCAAGAAAGCTTGCGAAGACTTGAAAGCAACCTACCCTGATGTAAACTGGAAGGAAGGAAAACTTCTGAACAGAGCAAGCAAAAAGGAATTAGAAAGCTGGGTAGAAGGATTGTAAGGAAGGAGACAATTCTCCTAATAAAACACAAAAGATTCCTCCGTATCACCACGATATGGAGGATTTTTCATAATTTTGCAAATAAATTGTGAAATAATGGATTTCCTGCCAAAAGACCCTGCCATATTGGTTTCGAGCGTGAATATGCTCCTGAGAGACGAGGAGTTTGACACGCTGGAAGCACTGTGCTATTCCTTTAGCAGAGATCCAAAGCAGATAAAGGAATAGCTCTACAAAAGAGGCTTTGTCTGGAGTGAGCAACAGAAACAGTTCAGGCCCATCGGCTACGACCAATGATTACGAAACGAGAGAACAGTGAGAGCAGAGCCGAACTTGTTCGGGCTATGCCGAGTCGTGAGCGAGGAAGAGCATTGCTCAAGGACAGCATAGAGACCGCATATAGCTTTCTGCACCAGAAACGGAACGTCTATATCCATTCTACCCTCGACTGCCAGAAGGATGACATAGAACTGGCCATTGGCAGCTATGTGGACGATATGAGCCAGGAACTCTATGAGGCCATATCTGACGGCAGGGCTGATTTCTTAAGAGACCACAAACGGTTTGGAGAGGATATTACTCAGGCTGTTGAAAGATTAGAGAAAATGTTATAAGAAGATATATGGAGAATTTTGAAGAGATACTGAGAAGAGACCTACACCAGTTCCTGCTGTCGATGAACGAGGTGGACGAGCGGTTGCCGGAATGTCCCGATGTCGAAGAGAAATGGGAAAGTATCGCCAAGGCATACATTCCCGATGGTATCAGAGAGTTTCAGGACTACCCATCGGCATCCCTCGGCTGGATGATGTATATCGGCATGGCCGTTGCCAAGATGTGGGACACGGAATGGGAGATATATTCCAAGATAGAGGATCTCTACGCCTACATGCGTGACAAGCGGGGCTATGACAGCATGGATGAATACATCCGAGAGGAAGTGCTTTTGTTGCAGGGCATAGACTACACTGTTCTGGAAAAGGTGACTGGCGAGTGTGCCTCACGAGTCTATAATTCCCTGATGCACCAGCATCTGGAGCCAGGCACGAAAGAGGCATTCAACGGATATGTTGTCTGTCTGCACCAGCTCTATCTGATGGGAGCCGCCATGCAGCTGAAGCGAATGGATTATCACATGACAAAGATGAACTGAAACGATGAGCAAAGGACTGATTATATTCGATTTTGACGGTACGTTGGGCGATACCAGACGGAATATCGTCAAAACCATGCAGATGACTATAGAAGAGCTGCATTTACCTAATCGTAGCGAAAAAGAATGTGCAGCCACCATAGGACTGCCGCTAGCAGAGTGTTTCAAAACGCTATTTCCTGACATACAGGAAGAGCTTATTCCCCGATGCGCTGAGACTTACAGAAGATTTTTCAATGAGAATCTGAAAACCATCCAGCCAGAGGCATTCCCAGGGGTTGTAGAAACACTGTCTGTCCTGCATCAAATAGGTTTTACCCTTACCATTGCCTCTTCACGTTCACGCAATTCCCTAACAGAACTGACTCGCAACATGGGCATTGCCGACTATATCTCCTATATACTTGGTGCTGATGATGTAAAAGAGGCAAAACCAAAGCCGGAGCCAGTATTGAAGACCCTTGTTGACATGCATTTTGATGCTGGAGAAGCCCTCGTAGTCGGCGATATGGCTGTAGACATCCAGATGGGTGCCAATGCAGGAACCAAGACTTGTGGTGTAACGTGGGGTAACGGAAGTAGGGAAGAACTTGATGAAGCAGGTGCCACCTTCATTATTGACAGAATCGAGGATCTCATTGAAATAGTTCATAAGGAAATGAACGTATGACACAAACGATAATATATAATCTCATTTGCATCAATGTAGTGACCTTTGTTGTTTCAGGAGTTCCTTCAGTTTATTGACATTGCTGCGCGAAACAGGGATGGAATCGTGGCTGTGGCGCATCACGAGTTGCATGGCGCGAGAATTGGAGGAGATTTGTTCCACCTGACCAAGATTAACCATAAAAGCACGATGACAACGAACTATCATGGGATAAGTTTGTAGCGCGTCTTCCATCTGTTTCATCGTGGCGCGAAGCATATTGGTCTTCACCTCGCCATCGTGCAGTTGCGTCACCTTAACGTAATTCCCAACAGCTTCTATATATAACAGGTCGGAAATATCAAGACTCACGTGCTCATTGGTGGTTCCCTCGAGTGTTACCTGTGAATCCTGATCAGTACCACCTACTGGAGTGTCATCCTCAGTTTGTCGTGGGACTCCTGCGTTTGACTTACTGTCTTTCTCCTCCTTGCAAGGCATAACTGGAGCGAGCTCCGTTTTGCTCTTGCTGCGTTCGTCGATTGAAGTCTGCAATTTCTTCAGCTGTTCGTTCAGCTGACGGGTTTCCTCCAGCTCTGCAGACAGATATCGGCTACGGAATTTGAAGCGCCAGTAGAGTCCAATGGCGAAGGAGAGGAAGGCGATAATCACCAATGTCTCCAGATAATTGCTCAATGAGAGTTTATTGCCATCTACTACATCGCTCATCGCAAAATGGCGGTATAGGCAGATGAGCAGTGACACCAACGGCGTGTTAATGCATTGGAAACGGAGATTACGACTGATGATATAGCTGACACCACGATCGTAGGAGCGTGGCATGCGGACAACGTATCGCAGAATGACTTCCGTCAGGAAACAACTCAGCAAACCCAATGCAAATATC
>JAFZCU010000075.1 GCA_017556145.1 Prevotella sp.
CGTTTTTAAGCCTGGACGTCAAAATTGACAGTTTACGAGCATTATTCCGTAATCCTCAATCAATAAACTGTCAACTGTCAACTGAAGAATCTGTCACCATATGGGATTGCCTTATTGAATGCCCGTGGCTATGGCTTTTAACCTGAAATAAACCGTAAAAAATTTGGAAGTTACGAAAAAAACATATATCTTTGCAACCATAATTGATATTGAATAACTAAATTAAGAAAAGAATCGTATGAAAAGAATTGTTTTAGCTTTGATCGTGATGTTGGCATTTGCAGTGAATGCTGATGCACAGGGATTCCTTGGCCGTTTGAAGGATAGGGCTGTGAATGCCGCGAAGAATGCAGTTGAGAACAAAGTGGCGAATAAGGTGGAGCGCGAGACCGACGATGCGATGGACAATGTGCTCGACGGCAAGAAAAAGAGTAAGAACTCGAAGAGCAATGATGCTGACTATGAAGATGCGGAAGAAGGTCCGCAAGATACAGAAGCTGAGTATCAGCAGACCGACTTTGTGCCAGGAAACGCAGTATTCTTCGAGGATAATCTGCAGGGCGAGCAGATGGGTGAGTTCCCCTCTAAGTGGGATCTGATTGATGGCTCGACCGATGTGGCTAATATGAAGGGAAAGAAATGTATTCACTTTGAGCCCGGTACGAGGATTGAGCCTTTGATGACCAATCAGTCTAGTTATCTGCCCGATTTCTTCACGTTGGAATGTGATTTCTGGATGAACGACCCAAAGACGGAACTTAATAACTGCTACGAATTCGAGTTTAACAAGAGCAATGATGAGAATATTTATGCAATCAGAATCGGTGAGAGCTATGACAAACTTGAGGTGACATGCCGTTACAAATCAGTGTCTGGCGATTGGCGTGATTCTGGTGGTGGTAAGACATGGGAAATGAAGAAGAACGATTGGAGCCACTTCGCTTTGTCGTTCAACAAGCGTGCCATCAAGATTTATATTAATGGTAAACGTGTTATCAATATTCCCAATAGTCAGGCTGCCGATCGTGTGAAGATTCATCAGGCAGATTGGGGCGGCTTCCATGGCAACAAGAATTATCTGACCAATTTCCGATTTGCTAAAGGTGGTAATGAGCTCTATGAGCGCAATGCTACTGACATGAGCGCCGTTGAGAAGGCGATTGCTGAGACGGGAAAATTTGTGACAAACAATATTCTTTTTGAAACCGCAAAAGCTGCGCTGAAGCCCGAGTCGATGTCTGAGATTCAGAAGGTGGCCGACTACATGAAGAAGAACCCGAGCGTGCGCTTCGAGGTGCAGGGCCATACCGACAATCAGGGCTCTGATGCCGTGAACGATCCGCTTTCTCAGCAGCGTGCAGAGGCTGTGGTGAAAGCCCTCGAAGGTATGGGTGTCGACGGCTTCAACCTCCGTGCTGTGGGTAAGGGTTCACACGAGCCTGTGGCCGACAACAAGACAGAAGCCGGCCGCGCCAAGAACCGCCGCGTGGAATTTATTAAGAAGTGATGGGCGTAAGTGTCATGAAATAGAAAAGCCTCGGAGATGATCCGAGGCTTTTTATTTGAGTAGTATTTTATTTTACTTTCCGCGGAGAGCAGCAATGCTTTCTTTGAGAGCAGCGATCTTCTCTTCAGAGTCGCTCTGCTTCTTGCGCTCGAGGGCAACGACGGCCTCAGGGGCATTCTGTACGAAGCGCTCGTTGGAGAGCTTCTTCCGGATACCAGCCAGGAAGCCTTCGAGGTGCTGCAGCTGAGCCTCCATCTTGGCAATCTCGGCCTCGACGTCAATCATATTGCCCAGAGGCACTGCAAACTCGTCGGTGCCTACCATGAAGGAAGCAGCGGTAGCGTCCTTCTCGGCCACAACATTGATGGCGCTCAGATTAGCCATCTTGTTGATGACGGCATTGAAGGGCTCGTAGTCGTTCTTGCCAACGACCTGCAGTTCGAGCTGTTCCTTCGGGGCGATGTTCTTTGAAGAACGTACCATGCGGACACCCGATACAATCTGCTTCACATTCTCAATCTGAACGGCCAATTGGTTGTCGGCCTCGGTAGGAGCGGGCAGTGAAAGGCTGTCGCGCATGATTGATTCACCTTCCTTGCGGTCGTAGAGGTGCTGCCAGAGCTCCTCGGTGATGAACGGCATGAAGGGATGGAGCATCTTCAACAGGATCTCGAAAAACGAGAGTGTCTTGTCGTAGGTCTCGCGGTCGATGGGCTGCTGCTCACCATTGATATAGGCGGGCTTTACCATCTCGAGATACCAACTGGAGAACTCGTCCCAGAAGAGCTTGTAGACGGCCATCAGGGCCTCCGAGATGCGGTATTTCTTGAAGAGGTCGTCGACTTCGGCGTTTGTCTGGCGGAGCTTGGCCTCGAACCAGGCTGTGGCGATGGTGTTATTAGTCGGAGTACTCGGAGTATTCTGAGCACTCTGATTAGAATCGGCCACCTTCCAGCCCTTCACGAGGCGGAAGGCGTTCCAGATCTTATTGTTGAAGTTACGGCCTTGCTCACAGAGGGCTTCGTCGAAGAGGATGTCGTTACCAGCAGGCGCGGAGAGCATCATGCCCATGCGCACACCGTCGGCACCGAACTTCTCGATGAGCTCGATGGGGTCGGGGCTGTTGCCTAACGACTTCGACATCTTACGGCCGAGCTTGTCGCGGACGATACCCGTGAAATAGACATTCTTGAAGGGGAAGGTACCCATATATTCCTCACCGGCCATAATCATGCGGGCCACCCAGAAGAAGATGATGTCGGGCGCTGTCACGAGGTCGGAAGTGGGGTAGTAGTACTTAATCTCTTCGTTGCCGGGCTTGTTGATACCGTCGAAAAGTGAGACGGGCCAGAGCCATGATGAGAACCAGGTGTCGAGGGCATCCTCGTCCTGACGGAGGTCAGAGAGTTGAAGGTTGGCGTTGCCGCTCTTCTCACGGGCAAGCTCGAGAGCCTTCTCAGCGGTCTCGGCGACCACGAAATTGTCGGAGTTCTCGGAGTCCTCGGAGTTATCTGATTTATCAGGATAATAGTAAGCGGGAATGCGATGACCCCACCACAATTGGCGCGAGATACACCAGTCTTGGATGTTCTCCAGCCAGTTCTTATAGGTGTTGACGTACTTCTGCGGATAGAAATGCATCTCGCCGTTGAGTACGGGCGGCAAGGCGATGTCGGCAAAGTGCTGCATCTTGAGGAACCACTGCAGTGAGAGACGCGGCTCGATGGCGGTATCTGGGTTACGCTCTGAATAGCCCACCTTGTTGGTATAGTCTTCGATCTTCTCCATGAGTCCGGCTTCCTGCAGGTCCTTTACAATCTGCTTGCGGCAGTCCATACGGTCCATGCCTACATAGATGGGACTCTGCTCGGAGATGGTGCCATCGGGATTGAAGATATCGATGGTCTCAAGGTTGTGGGTCTTACCCAGCATGTAGTCGTTGGTGTCGTGGGCGGGTGTCACCTTCAGACAGCCCGTACCAAACTCGATGTCGACGTAACGGTCTTCGATGACGGGGATGACGCGGTTCACAAGGGGTACGATGACCTTGCGGCCCTTCAGCCACTGGTTCTTCGGATCCTTGGGGTTGATACACATGGCGGTATCGCCCATGATGGTCTCAGGACGCGTGGTGGCTACGACAGCGTAATAGCCCTTCTCATCCTTGTGAATGATGTTGCCCTCCGTTTCGTTTGTTGCGATGCCATCGCAACATACTGAACCGTTGGCGTCGGCTACATAATACTTCAGGTGGAACAGATGGCTCTGCTCCTCTTTATAGATGACCTCCTCGGTAGAGAGGGCGGTGAGGGCCTTCGGATCCCAGTTCACCATGCGTAGGCCGCGATAGATAAGGCCCTTGTTATAGAGGTCGACAAATACCTTGATAACACTCTCAGAGCGCGTCTCGTCCATCGTGAAGGCGGTACGGTCCCAGTCACAGCTGGCACCTAAGCGGCGTAACTGCTTGAGGATGATGCCACCGTGCTCGTGGGTCCAGTCCCAGGCGTGCTCGAGGAACTGGTCGCGGGTGAGGTCGTGCTTCTTGATGCCCTGTTCGGCGAGTTTCTTCACCACCTTGGCCTCCGTAGCGATGGAGGCGTGGTCGGTGCCTGGTACCCAACAGGCGTTCTTGCCCTCCATACGGGCACGGCGAACGAGGATATCCTGAATGGTATTGTTGAGCATGTGTCCCATGTGGAGCACACCCGTCACATTGGGCGGTGGAATGACGATGGTGTAGGGCTCGCGTCCGTCGGGCTTACTCGAAAATAGTTTGTGGTCCAGCCAGTACTGGTACCATTTGCCTTCGACCTCTTTAGGGTCGTATTTGCTTGCTAATTCCATATGTTTATTTGTTATTTCTATGCTCAAAAACAGTAAAATCTCAAAAAATCGCTGCAAAATTATAAAAATATTATGAATTATGCATTATGAATTATGAATTATTTCGTATCTTTGCCCCAAATAACTAAAGAATATGCACTCAAAAGAAGAAAAAATGCAGGCTTTTGGGCGGTTCCTTGATGTGCTTGATGCGTTGAGGGCCAATTGTCCGTGGGACAAGAAGCAGACGAACGAGAGCCTGAGACCCAATACCATTGAGGAGACCTATGAGCTCTGCGATGCCCTCATCAAAAACGATGTTCATGACATCTGCAAGGAACTGGGCGACGTGTTGCTGCATATCTGCTTCTATGCGAAGATTGCCGAGGAGAAGGCGCAGTTTGATATGGCGGATGTCTGCAATGCGCTGACGAGGAAGATGATTACCCGCCATCCGCATGTGTATCATCCCTCGCAGATCGATGCCGAAGACCCCAGGCCGCTACCGTATGTGCCAGAGGATCAGAGTATTCAGAGTATTCAGAGTAATCAGAATAATCAGAATAATCCGAAAATCTCGGTTAGTCAGGTCTTGGAGAATTGGGAGCAGATCAAGCTGAAGGAGAAGGATGGTAATGAGAGTGTGCTCTCGGGTGTACCTGAAGCGCTGCCCAGTCTGATTAAGGCCTATCGTATTCAGGACAAGGCCCGTAATGTGGGCTTCGACTGGGAGCAGAAAGAGGATGTGTGGAAGAAGGTGCGTGAGGAGCTCGATGAACTCGAGGCGGAACTGCGCAAGGAAGACAAGGAGAACTCGACGAAGGAACTGGGTGATTTCCTCTTCTCGGTGATCAATGCCGCCAGACTTTATAAGCTGAATCCTGACAATGCGCTGGAGATGACCAACCGTAAGTTTATCAATCGTTTCAACTATATCGAAGCACATAGTATCAAGATGGGTAAACCATTGAATACGATGTCGTTAGAGGAAATGGATCGACTTTGGGAAGAAGCGAAGGGAATAGAGGTAAGAAAGTGAAGTAAATGAAAGAAATATGAGAAAAATTTTGTTTTTTTGTATGGCAGCAGCCGGTATGACCATCATGATGAGTTGTGGTGGGAAAGGTGGCCAGCAGCAGGTGGCTGAGGAGGAAGAAGACAGTACGGCAGTCAATATGATTCCTACTGACAAGACCCTTTACGGTCTTTGTGGCGAGGGTACGGCCATGAATACCCTTCAGTTGCTGCGCGACAACGGCGACACGCTGGTGTTGAGCATCACGAATGCCGTAGAGTCGGGTCAGGTGTTTGGCGGTCTGCTGGTGGGCGACCGTCTTGCCGTTCTTCCCAATGCTACCGGTTCGGAGGCCGTTATCGTGATTAATCAGAATGATCTGCTTGGCGACTGGGTGATGCCCAATCCCATCGACGGCAGTTCTGAGGTCGGCATCCGCATCAAGGAAGGCGGTGTAGCAGAGAGCATCGACCAGAGCAGCATTATCTACAAGACCTGGAAGATCTTCAATGGTCGTCTGGAAATCCTCTCGCAGCGTGATGGCGGTGGCGATGAGGAAGAACTCAACCTTTATGAACTTGTGAAATTGGGTCCTGACTCCCTGGTCTATCGTACGCTGAACAAGCCCAGAGAGGAGATGGAAACCTTCGAGTACAGCCGTTGGAAAGAACCTGAGAAACTGGATCTTCACGGTCTGCAACTGGAGGATGCTGCTGATGAGTTCCACCTTTAATCAACGCGGATACTAGTTTGGAACCGTTTAAAGTGCATATCTTAGGGTGTGGAAGTGCGCTTCCCACCCTTCGTCATAACGCATCGTCGCAAGTGGTCGAGGTGCGGGGAAAGATGTTCATGCTCGATTGTGCAGAGGGCACGCAGATGCAGCTGAGGCGCAGTAAGATACGCTTCACGAAACTGAGTCATGTGTTTATTACCCATCTTCATGGCGACCACTGTTTCGGACTCATCGGGATGATCTCGACTTTTGGTCTCGTTGGGCGTACGGCTACTTTGCATGTCTATGGCCCCAAGGAACTGGGTCCCATCCTCGAAGGTCAGATTGCCTTCTTCACCCACGACCTGGGCTTTGAGGTGATATTCCATGCAGTTGATCCCACGCAGCATGCCGTCGTCTATGAAGACCACAGTGTGGCGGTGGAGTCGATTCCCTTGCAGCACCGTATGCCCTGTTGCGGCTATCTGATCCGCGAGAAGGCCACGCTGCCTCACATCCGTTCGGAGATGATGGCGTTTTATAAGATTCCCGTCAGTCAGCGAAACAATATCAAGAATGGCGCAGACTGGGTGACACCGGAGGGAGAGACCATCGCCAACGAACGGCTCGTGACCCCTGCGGATCCTGTGCGCAGCTATGCCTATTGTAGCGATACCCGTTATCTTGACGATCTGTGGCAGCTGCTGCAGGGAGTTGACACACTCTATCATGAGAGTACCTATGGCGACGACCACCTTCCGCAGGCGGCGAAATACTGTCATTCGACTGTACGACAGGCAGCGATGGTGGCCCGTCAGGCTGGGGTGGGGAAGTTGCTGTTGGGACATTACAGTTCGCGCTATGAGGATGAGACAGTTTTGCTCAAAGAAGCCAAGGAAGAGTTCGAAAATTGCTATCTGACGAACGAAATGGACGTGTTTGACGTCTAATTTTGGGGTTTAAATGCATTTTTCTTAAGAAAAATTTTGTAGTTTCACCAAAAAACACTATCTTTGCAACAACTATAGACATATGCGTATGCGAAAAAATATACTTATCATCACCATGATGGCATTTCTTGCCGTTCCTGCAGCCGCTGAAACGCTGATGTGGGAGGAGCGTGGCGTAGCCGAGATGATCGACGAACCCATCACCCTGACGATCGACGGGAAAACCGTCACCATCAGCGGTGCCCAGGGTCAGAAACTCATCGTGGTCTCGCTCACAGGCAGGCAAGTTGCGGAGTATCAGATTGAAAGCCCTGCCCAGCGTATTGAACTTAATTTGACCAAAGGGTGTTATGTTCTCAAGGTTGGCAACGTTGTGCGCAAGGTTTCCATTCGTTAGCATTCCCGCTATTGATGGCCTGCGCACTGCTGGTTTCCTGTTCGACGGGAAACCGTGTGCCATCTGATGATGAACTTTCCACATTCGGAAAATACGTCTATGCTTTGGATACTGTTCGGTTGGAACAGAGTCTGAAGCATATTTTATCTGCCGACACGTCGCATTGGGTGTTTGATAAGGCCCTTAGGAAACGCTACACCGATATCAGCAAGTTTGAGGATACCCCGTTGTGGTATTCACGGATGGGCGTGATTGCTGAAGCAGACTCCCTACTGAGTTATCTGCGCCGCGAACTGCCTCAGAGCGGTCTCGACACCACTGCCTTTTATCTTCCGGATATTGCCGAAGATCTGGGTATCGTGCGTACCCTTGCCTTCGACTCCGTAGGACAGAATATCAACGACCTGCTGCCTCGGCTGGACTATCATCTCTCGAAGGCTTACGTGCGTTATGCCGTTGGGCAGCGCTATGGTTTCGTGCGTCCTACCCGTCTGATGAACAAGCTCTTCAAGAAGGCCGACAGTGACGAGTTTGCCAGACTCTTCGATGAGGAGGTGAAGGAACCAAGCTGTGAAGAGGCACTTGCACAGCTGGCGTCTGACGGAAGACTTGAATACCTGACGGCATCCGCGCCCAAATCCTCCTTGTATAAGACCTTGCAGCAAGAACTCACGACGGCGACAGGAAAGGAGGCTCGCAGACGTCTGGCAGTGAATATGGAGCGCTGCCGTTGGCAGATGAGCCGTCCTGATGACCATGAGAAGACGGTGCTGGTGAATATCCCAGCCCAGCAGTTATGGGCCGTCAGTACCGACTCGGTGCTCGATATGCGAATCTGCTGCGGAGCAACCACGACGAAGAGTCCGCTGCTGCATAGTGCCATCAGTCATATACAGGTGAATCCCGACTGGATTATTCCACAGAATATCGTGAAGTCGGATATCTTGCGCCATGCAGGCGATACGGCCTACTTCGCCCGTCACCACTACTATATCGTGGAACGCCGCTCTGGCGACACGCTCGACGTTGCCCATGTGACTTCTGACCAGCTGGCGTCAGGTTCGCTGCGCGTAGGACAGCATGGGGGGCCGGGTAATAGTCTGGGACGTATCGTCTTCCGTTTCAATAATCAGTTCTCCGTCTATCTGCACGATACCAATAACCGTGCGGCCTTCAACCGTGAGCGGCGCACTTTGTCGCATGGTTGTATCCGTGTGGAAAAACCTTTCGACCTGGCCCGTTTCCTGCTGCCTGATCTGGATGAGTGGGATCAGGACCGTCTGCGTATCTCGATGGACCTCCCGCCAGAGACGGATCGCGGGAAGGAATATCTGGAGGAAAATGCGGAAGAACCGCGCCCTTTCCGCCTGATGACCCATCACGAGGTGTCGCCTCGCGTGCCCGTGTACATTATTTATTATACAGCCTATCCGAATCCGGCCACAGGTATCGTCCAGACATGGCCCGACCTGTATGGCTATGATAAGGCAATCGCTTCTGCCATAGAGTGTTTTTTGCCTAAGTGATATCAAACAGAGTGTGATAATGGACAAATATGACGATCAATATATCAAGCAGTTGCTTTTGAAGGCCGAGACCCAGCATAAGGGTTTCGAACTGCTTGTGAAACAATATAGCGAACAGTTGTATTGGCAGGTGCGGCGTATCGTGATGACGCATGAGGATGCCAACGATGTTCTTCAGAATGCCTTTATCAAAGCCTGGAATGGATTAGAGTCGTTTCATGGCGACGCGAAGATCTTCACCTGGATCTCCAGGATTGCCATCAATGAGAGCATCGACTTCGTGCGCCGTCAGAAGAATCTTTCCATCGTCAGTGCCGACGATGAGGATGCCCACGTGGCCAATACGCTGATGGCAGACGACTATTTCGATGGCAATGAGACAGAGGCGCTGCTGCAGGAGGCCATCGCCTCATTGCCTGAGGTGCAGCGAACCGTCTTCACCCTGCGCTACTTCGACGAGATGAAATACAGCGAGATAAGTCAGCGGCTCAACACCTCGGAAGGCAGCCTGAAAGCCTCGTACCACATCGCTGTCAAAAAGATATCTGAATTTTTTAAGTCACATGATTAAACCTTTTATTATTAAATACGTCAAAAGAGTATGATGGAAGAAAAATATCTTATAGAGAAGGTCGGCAGAGAGAATCCTTTCAGGGTTCCAGAAGGCTATTTCGACACGCTCACGAGTCAGATCATGGCTAAAGTAGAAGCAGAGGGTGTCGAGGCCAGAGACATTAAGACGGGCAAGGAAAAGCGCGCCAAGACCGTGTGGCTCCGTCCTGTTCTTTATGCAGCTGCCAGTGTATGTGCATTGTTCATCAGTGTTGTCGCCTATCAGAATTATTCTGAACAAGGCGTTGCAGCACCCGCTCAGAATGTCGTGGCCAATAATCAGATGGTGATGGATAGCTATTTTGATGAGGCTGCAGACTATGTGATGCTTGACAATCAGGATATCTACGCCTGTCTGTCATCTGACTATTAATTGATGTAAGTAATGAGACGACTTGTTATCATCGGTCTGGTGTGTTTGAGTGCGCTTGGAGCATCTGCGCAGAACTTCCCCCGACAGGGTTTCCCACAACAGGGATTCCCTCAGCAGAATTTCCAGCAACAGCAACAGAGATTCTCGCCGGAGAAGTATCAAGCCGACTTGGAGCAGTATATCACCAAGGAGGCTTGTCTTACGCCGAAGGAAGCTTCCGCTTTCTTCCCTTTGTTCAGGGAGATGCAGAAGAAGCAGCGCGCGCTCTATAACAAGATGCGTGAAGATGTGAGAATCAAACCTACTGACGAGGCTGCTTGCAAGAAGATGATCCAGAAGCGCGACCAGGTGGAACTGGAACTGAAGAGCATCCAGCAGACCTATCACAACAAGTTCTTTAGTGTGATGCCTGCTTCGAAGGTGTTTGATGTCATTAAGGCTGAGGATCAGTACCATCGCGGATTGCTCAGGAATATGGGTGGTATGGGTAGAGGTCCTATTGGCGCCTTCCCTCAGCGAGGACAAGGCCTGCAAAGAGGGCAGGGACAACAGCCAAAGGCCCAATCCAATACGAAGAAGTAGATGAGTTTTTAAAGGGGAAATGTGAATACCGTTGCTCTATATCGGAGCAGCGGTATTGTTTTTTATTCCAGCTTGGAGCCTTCGAGGTTCTTGGGACAAAGCGGTTCCAGTTCGCATTTGTCGCAATGGGGCTTCCGTGAGGTGCAGACATAGCGGCCATGCAGCAACAGCCAATGGTGGGCATCAGGGATATCAGCCTCAGGGATGTATTTCGTCAGGGTTATCTCTACCTTATATGGTGTGTTGTCGCGCTTGCTGACGAGTCCTAAGCGGTGGGCTACCCTGTAGACGTGGGTATCGACAGCTAAGGCAGACTTGCCAAAGGCCACACTCTGTATCACATTCGCCGTCTTACGGCCCACACCGGGAAGATCCAGCAGCAGGTTCATGTCAGAGGGCACTTCACCATCGTGTTTCTCGACGAGCGCTCTTGCCATCTTCACCAGATGCTCTGCCTTCGCATTCGGATAGGAGACACTGCGGATGTATTCCAACACATCTTCCGGCTCCGCCTTCGCCATCGTCTTGGCATCAGGGTAGTGGCGGAAGAGTTCGGGTGTCACCTGATTGATGCGTTTGTCCGTACACTGGGCACTCAGTATGACGGCCACGAGCAGCTGGAACACGCTGCCGAACTCGAGTTCTGTATTTACGTTGGGCATCTCTTTGCGGAAATGCGCCAGAATCCTTTCGTATCGTTCTTCTTTTCTCATTGCGGAGCCAAAGTTACGAAAAAAAACGAAATAAACAACGATTACTGAATTATTATTTGGAAATTCAACAAAAAATGCTTAACTTTGTGCCCAATAATAACCTATAGCAAACTAATCCAACTAAAGAATATGAGGAAACTATTGTTATCTATCGCTTGTCTGGCAGCGTTTCAGAGCTTTGCTGCTGACAAGACACCCGTGTGGAAAGACCCCAATGTGAACCAGGTGAATCGTGAGCAGAGACATGCCTATTTCTTTGCTTTCGAGAGTGAGGAACTTGCTAAACAAGGCGACAAGACCAAGTCGTCGCGCTATCTCTCGATGGAGGGCATGTGGAAGTTCAATTTCGTAAAGAACCATCAAGATGCCCCGAAGGACTTCTTCGGTCTGAAGTACGACGACTCGAAGTGGGTGGACTTCCCTGTGCCAGGACTCTTCGAACTCAACGGCTATGGCGACAAGATCTATAAGAACATCGGCTACGCCTGGAGCACAACCTTCAAGAACGATCCGCCTTATATCGGTGAGACCAACAACTACACAGGCTCCTATCGTCGTACCTTCGATCTGCCAGCAGAGTGGAAAGGGCAGGAGGTGTTCTTCCACGTGGGCTCAGCCACCAGTAACCTGAGCCTTTGGGTCAACGGCAAGTACGTCGGCTACTCGGAGGATTCGAAGGTGGCAGCGGTGTTCAACATCACCAAGTACCTGAAGCCCGGCAAGAACCTCATCGCCATGCAGATCATGCGCTGGTGCGATGGCTCTTATCTCGAGGATCAGGACTTCTGGCGCTTTACGGGTATCGCCCGCGAGGTGTATCTCTATGCCCGTCCAAAGGCCTATATCGAAGACCTTACGATGACGCAGGACTGGCTGGAGCGCGGACAAGGCATTCTGGCATTTGATGCGAAGATCAAAGGTAAGGCCCAAGCCACAGCGAAGATGATTCTCGATGATGGTCATATGAGTGACGAGATTGAGCCCAAACACGAGATCTACTGGAACATTGTTAAGCCTTGGAGCGCTGAGAATCCGCATCTCTATACCGTCCTCATCACGTTGAAGCAGGGCGACAAGGTGCTCGAGGTGATCCGTCAGCGTGTGGGCTTCCGTCATATCGAGATCAAGGGCGGACAGCTGCTCGTCAACGGAAAGCCGATTCTCATTAAGGGTGCCGACCGTCATGAGCTCGACCCCGATGGCGGCTATATCGTCAGCGTGGAGCGCATGATACAGGATATCAAGATCATGAAGTATCTGAATATCAATGCCGTGCGTACCTGTCACTATCCCGACGATCCCCGCTGGTACGACCTCTGCGACGAATACGGTCTCTATCTGACGGCCGAGTCTAACCTCGAGAGTCACGGTATGGGCTATCGCGAGGGGACGCTGGCCAAGAACGAGGCCTTTGCCAAGGCCCATATCGAGCGTCAGGAGGGAAATATGTGCTCCCATAAGAACCATCCGAGCATCATCGTATGGTCGTTGGGTAATGAGGCTGGCTATGGCGTGAACTTCGAGAAGGCCTACGACTGGGTGAAGGCTTACGACAGTACCCGTCCTGTGCAGTATGAGCAGGCCGGACATGCAGGCAAGACCGATATCTTCTGTCCGATGTACATGGGCTATGAGGACTGCGAGAAATATTCGAAGACCGATAATCCCCGTCCGCTCATCCAGTGTGAGTATGCCCACGCGATGGGTAACTCGATGGGTGGTTTCAAGGAGTACTGGGACATCATCCGCAAGAATGCGAAGTATCAGGGCGGCTATATCTGGGACTTCGTCGATCAGGGTCTGCGCGACAAGAGCCCCATCACGGGTAAGGAGATCTTTACCTATGGTGGCGACTATGGACGCTATCCCGCTTCCGACTATAATTTCAACTGTAACGGTATCATCGCCCCCGACCGTCGTCTGAATCCGCATGCCTTCGAGGTTCGCTATTACTATCAGAATGTATGGGTAACGGACAAGGGCCTGAAGGAAGGCAAGGTCGAGATCTATAATGAGAACTTCTTCAAGACGCTCGACAATCTCGAGCTGAATTGGTTCGTGGGTGGCGCTGGTGACAGCCATCACGAGGGAAACCGTCCTGAGGGTATGACCTTCGGACACGGAGGCACGTTTGCGGTCGACGGCATTGCGCCTCAGGAGCGAAAGACGGTGACGATCGATGCCATGAAGCAGGTCATCAATCGCGTGCTTGGCCATCATGGCGATCAGGAACTCTTTGTCATCTTCGAGTTCAAGCTGAAAGAGGCTGAACCGCTGATGGAGAAAGGTCAGGTGGTGGCCCGTCAGCAGTTTGTGCTGAATCCCTACCAGTTCCCGAATCTCTCCGAGTACTCCGAGAAATCCGAGAATTCCGATATCTCCAAGGAAGAGGTCGAGAGCTATGTGAAGCTCGAGGCAGGCGGTACTGCGCTGACCTTTGGCAAGCGTCACGGTTGGATTGATTATCTCGATGTCGACGGTGAGCCGATGCTTCTCGATCGTGAGAGTATCACGCCTGAGTTCTGGCGCGCTCCAACCGACAACGACTACGGTGCAGGTCTTCAGAACCGCTTCGCTGTGTGGAAGAATCCGCAGATGCGACTGAAGGAGTTCAAGGTTGACGGCAATCAAGTGGTGGCTACTTATGATATGCCCGATGTGAAGGCGACGCTCACGATGACCTACACGCTGACGGCAGAGGGCGAGGTGATCGTCCGCGAGCAGCTGCAGGCCGACAAGGAGGCCAAGATAAGCGCAATGTTCCGTTATGGCATGCAGCTCCAGATGCCAAAGCAGTTTAATGAGGTGCAGTATTATGGTCGCGGTCCTGTGGAGAACTATTGCGACCGGAACAACAGCGAGTTCATTGGCGTATATAATAATAAGGTGGCTGATGAATATTACAGCTATGTCCGTCCGCAGGAGTCGGGCAACCATACCGACATTCGCTGGTTCCGCGTCATCAACGGAGCGGGTAGGGGCCTCGAGTTCTACAGCAATGCCCCGATGGAGTGCAGTGCGCTGAACTATCTGGTGGCCGATCTCGACGACGGTCCTCGCAAGGAGAAGTCGTGGGGTCATCACTCCGGCGACCTTATCGAGCGTCCGCTCACACAGGTGCACATCCAGCAGCGTCAGTTCGGTCTGGGTTGCGTGAATTCGTGGGGCGCATGGCCTCGTAGGGAGTATCAGATGCCTTATCAGGATTACGACTTCACCTTCGTCATCAAGCCGCTGAAAGAGTAGTGTTCGGTTACAAAATGAAAGATAAATCGGTTGATTTTTGTCAAATAGCGCAATAAATAATCGTTTTTTATACTTTTTTATGTGGCAAAATATTGGTGCATATCTATTAAATTACTATCTTTGCAGCCGGAAATGGTTAATTTATTGTTGAGAGAGATGAAAGATATGAAGAAATTGGTACTTGCAGGAATGATGTTTCTCCTGGGTACATTGACGTTGAACGCCACAGAGAATGCCGCTGATAAGGAGGCGGTAGATACCACCTATATCAAGCTCGACGAGAATCTTGAGCCCATTAATTATGTGAATCTGACGAAAGAGGAACTGGAGGCCAAGGTTGGTGAGCTGGAGACGATTCTGGAAACAGAAAACTTCCAGTTGTATGCTGCTGGTGACTATACCTACAAGATTGTGAATGGTGTGGTGACCTCGATGGCGATTCAGATTCCCGACGACAACAACGACAAGGTGGTCTACAATCAGATTCTGAATGCGCTGGCCAAGAGTAATTCGATTAAGGATACTCACAATACAGGTGGTAACTATTATCTGTATGCCAACTTCCAGATTCAGTTCGATGATTTTGAGGGCTATGAGAAATTGACTTTCATGGCGCTTGAACAATAGTCAGAACGAAGTGGATACGTGTTAAGGCCTCGCTCACTTGAGCGGGGCTTTTTTATTGATTCATTATTTTTTGTTGATTAATATATTGCAATTAAATATGATACAATCTGTTAATTATCTTAAAATCACCGCAAATAATTAACAAAACGCATTAAGGATTTTAAGAAATCAGCTATCTTTGCACCGGCAATTGAAAATAAGATGAAGAAAAGTACGATTTGGATTATAGCAACGATCATGGGTCTCTCTTTTTTGGGACTCCTGTTCTTGCAGCTCTCCTACATCGAGCAGATGGCGAAGATGAAGAAGGAGCAGTTTGACGAATCGGTGTACCGCAGCCTCTACCAGGCCTCTCGCAATCTGGAGATGAATGAGACACGGCGCTATCTCGAGAAGGATGTCAAGGAAACAGAGCGTCGTGCCTATAGTCAGGACTCGATGATGGTCGATGGCTTGAACGGAACCGTGAAGCAGTCGCACGAATTTGCGGTCGCTGCCGATGACGGGACGGTATATTCCAGCTTCGAGCTGAAGACCTTTGCCATCAAGCCCGCCAGCGTTCCCAAGGCCATGATCCTGCGCACTGATAAGAGCAGCATCTCAGAAGCCTCGAAGTCGCTTCAGGAGATTGTCCGCAATCGCTATGTCTATCAGAAGGCCCTGCTCGACGAAGTGGTCTATAATATCCTCTATACCGCCTCTGACAAGCCCTTGAAGGAGCGCATCAACTTCCGCCTGCTCGATCGCGATATCAAGGTGGAGCTGCTGAACAACGGCATCAACATCCCTTATCACTTTACGGTTGAGACGAGCGATGGTCGCGAGGTGTACCGCTGTCCCGACTTCACCGACGAGGGTAGGGAGAATGTCTATACGCAGGACTTGTTCCACAACGACCCCTCACCGAAGATGGGCGTGGTGAAGATCCACTTCCCCGACATGAACTCCTATATCTTCTCGAGTGTGCGGTTCATGATTCCGTCGATGATTTTCACCATTGTGCTGCTCATCACCTTCGTGTTCACGATTGTGGTCATCTTCCGGCAGAAGCGCTACTCAGAGATTAAGAACGACTTCATCAACAACATGACGCACGAGCTGAAGACGCCTATCTCGAGTATCTCTCTGGCTGCGCAGATGCTCAACGACGACTCTGTGGATAAGTCGCCTGCCATCCTCAAGCATCTTGGCGGTATTATCAACGACGAGTCCAAGCGCCTCCGCTTCCTCGTGGAGAAGGTGCTGCAGATGTCGATGTTCGACCGTAAGACGGCTTCGTTCAAGAAAAAGGAGCTCGATCTGAATGAACTCCTGGAGAATGTCGCCTCCAGTTTCTCCCTGCGTGTGGAGCATACGGGCGGTAAGATCTATACAGAGATTGAGGCTGTCGATTCCGCCATCTATGTCGATGAGGTGCATTTCCAGAATGCCATCACCAATCTGATGGATAATGCGGTGAAGTATCGCAAGCCTGATGAGCCCCTCGACCTCTACATCCGTACCTGGAACGAGAAGGAACGTCTCTGTTTCAGCATCCGCGACACAGGTCTGGGTATCAAGAAGGAGAACGTGAGGAAGATTTTCGACAAGTTCTACCGTGTGCATACGGGTAACGTGCATGACGTCAAGGGCTTCGGCCTCGGTCTGGCCTACGTCAAGAAGATCATCAACCTGCACGAGGGTGAGATCAAGTGCGAGAGCGAACTCGGCAAAGGCACCACCTTCACGATCACCCTTCCCATCCTACGAGAAGATACGAATTAAATATTATTGTTAAACTATAAAAGATTAAGATTATGGACGAGAAACTGAAGATTTTACTTTGCGAGGACGATGAGAACCTCGGAATGTTGCTCCGTGAGTATTTGCAGGCAAAGGGATTCACTACCGAACTCTGTGCCGATGGTGAGCTTGGCTACAAGGCCTTCCTGAAGACGAAGTTCGACATTTGTGTGCTCGACGTGATGATGCCAAAGAAGGACGGCTTCACGCTGGCGAAGGAAATCCGTAATTCCAATCAGGATATTCCTATCATCTTCCTGACCGCCAAGACGCTCAAGGAAGATATCCTCGAAGGCTTTAAGATCGGTGCCGACGACTATATCACCAAGCCCTTCTCGATGGAGGAGCTCGTGTTCCGTATTGAGGCCATCATCCGTCGTACCAAGGGTAAGAAGAACAAGGAAAGCACCGTCTACCGTATCGGACAGTTCACCTTCGATACGCAGAAGCAGCTGCTCTGCCTGGGTGACGAACAGCGCAAGCTGACCACCAAGGAGAACGAACTGCTGGCCCTGTTGTGCAGCCATGCCAACGAGATCCTGCAGCGCGACTTCGCCCTGAAGACCATCTGGATCGACGACAACTACTTCAATGCCCGCTCGATGGATGTCTACATCACCAAGCTGCGCAAGCATCTGAAGGACGATCCTCAGATTGAGATTATCAACATCCACGGTAAGGGATACAAACTGATCACCCCCGAAGATGAGTAAATGGATAGGAGTGGCGCTGGTGATGGCCGGCGCCCTCTTTTTGATCATTGCATATCTGGCAGCCTGGACATCGAGCAATCTGGCGCTGCTCTTGGGCCTGTTAGTCATTTTCGCAGGCCTCATTCTGCATGTAAAATACGCAAAATCAGGCGAAAAGTATTAAATCTTGTTAAATAACTCTTACCTCTTACCTCTTACCTCTCACCTCTCAAAAAAACTTAGTACCTTTGCACCCGCTTTTCGAAGCACATTATTAATTTTTATTTATTTAAAAGTATGAATCAATACGAAACCGTTTTCATTTTGACTCCCGTTTTGTCTGATGACCAGACAAAGGAAACGGCCGAAAAGTTCAAGAAAGTCCTCACCGATAAGGGTGCAGAGATTATCAACGAAGAGGCCTGGGGATTGAAGAAGATGGCTTATGCTATTCAGAAGAAGTCTACAGGTTTCTATTTCCTCGTAGAGTTCAAGGCAGAGCCAGAAGTGATCAAGACATTGGAGACCGCTTTCCGTCGTGACGAGAAAGTGATCCGTTTCCAGACAGTTAAACTCGACAAGTATGCTGTGGAGTACGCTGAGAAGCGTCGCAACAAGCTTGGCGCAAAATCAGAGGAGGCTTAATTATGGCACAGCAGGACACAGAAATCCGTTATCTCAACGCTCCTTCTATCGACACGAAGAAGAAGAAGTACTGCCGCTTCAAGAAGAGTGGTATCAAGTACATCGACTACAAGGATCCCGAGTTCCTTAAGAAGTTCCTCAACGAGCAGGGTAAGATTCTTCCCCGTCGTATCACCGGAACATCTCTGAAGTATCAGCGTCGTGTGGCTCAGGCCGTGAAGCGTGCCCGCCAGATTGCTCTGCTGCCTTACGTAACCGATTTGATGAAGTAAAACAAGGAGGA
>JAFZCU010000076.1 GCA_017556145.1 Prevotella sp.
CTTGGGTGTTCCAGAAAGTCTTCATTGTGCTAATCCTTTTTTCGTTTGAAATGGTTTTAGCGGCAAAGGGATTAGCAGCCTTGCCACTCGTCCCCCGCCTTTACGAATTGTAATTTTCCGCCGGGTAATCGTCCATAATTTGTTACTAATTTGGTTTATCGGGTGCAAAGATAATAAAAAAACTTAAAACCATTGACGTTTTTTCTGTTTTTTTTCGTTTAGAGTTTAAAGTTTATAGTTTATAGCTGATTACCTGGCAAACCTTTCTGCCTTTCATGTAATCATCTATAAACTATAAACTATCAACTATAAACTATTTCTCGGGGATATCCTCGAGGGCTTTCTTCAGGAGGGTCCAGAAGGGCTCGACGGTGGCAATCAGGGCGCGCTCTGTCGTGGTGTGAGGCGACTTCATCGTGGGACCGAAGCTGACGACATCAAGCTGCGGATACTTGCCGAGGATGATAGAGCACTCCAAACCAGCATGGTCAACCTGAATGATGCCATCGGCATTGAAGAGTTCCTTGTATTCCTTCAATAGCAGGTGCAGGATCTCAGACTCGGGATTGGGATCCCAGCCGCCATACGAACCAGCTGTCTCTACTTTCATGCCAGCCATATTGAAACAGCTCTCGAGGGTCTTCACGATATAGTCCTTCATATCCTCACGGCTCGAGCGAGCGAGAATCTTCAATGAGGCCTTTCCTTCACCGATGTTAATGATTGCGAGGTTGGAAGAGGTTTCCACCACGCTGGGATAGGAAGGAATCATACGGATCACACCGTCGTGACAGCCATAAATGGCATTGATGAGGTTGTCCTGGATCTCTACGGGCACTTCCATCTTTGGGGTCTCAACTTCTTCGCAGATGACCTCGATGCCACTCTCGATGCCCTTGTATTCGTCCTGGAAATCGTAGAGCCAATCGACGGCGAGTTCCTTCAGCGCAGCGACGTTTTCCTTCGGCAAGGTCAGCACGGCCTCTGCCTTGAAAGGGATGGCATTACGCATATTGCCACCCTGCCATGAGGCCAGACGGGCCTCGCATTCCTCGATGGCCTCACGGACGAGACGTACCAGCAGCTTGTTGGCATTGCCTCGGCCTTCGTGGATCTCCAGACCAGAGTGTCCGCCACGCAGACCTTTGATTGTTACTTTAAAAGCAACATCTTCTGGATCGGTCTCCACCTCTTTATAATCGAGGGTGGCGGTGACGTCGATACCACCGGCACTACCAATCACGAACTTGCCCCAGTGCTCTGAGTCGAGGTTCATGAGGATGTCACCATTCAACTCGCCTGCGGGCAGGGCGTTGGCACCAAACATACCTGTTTCTTCGTCTGCGGTGATCAGGGCCTCGATGGGGCCGTGTTTCAGCGTCTTGTCCTCCATGATGGCCATGATGGCAGCCACACCCAGACCGTTGTCGGCACCGAGGGTAGTACCCTTGGCCTTTACCCACTCGCCATCAATCCAAGGCTGGATGGGGTCGGTCTCGAAGTTGTGGGTCGACTCTGGTGTCTTCTGGGACACCATATCCATGTGGGCCTGCAGGATGACGCCTTTCTTGTTCTCCATACCTGGTGAAGCGGGCTTGCGCATCACAATGTTATCGGCAGGGTCCTTAAAAGCCTCCACACCGGCCTGCTTGGCAAAGTCGAGCAGGAAGTTCTGTACTTTTTCCAGATGTCCGCTTGGACGTGGAACTTGTGTCAGTGCATAGAAGTTCTTCCAGATGCACACTGGGTTCAGATTTTTGATTTCACTCATAGTTATGTTGTTTGAGGGTTTAAGCGTTTCGAAAATAAGAGGGCGGCCCAGGCATAGATGCCGAGGGCAATCACCAAGAGCGTCTGCACGGTATGTACGATGAGCACAAACCAAAGGGCCTGTTCATCGGCCACGCCATAGAGAATCAGCATGGTCTTGATCGCGAAGTGCCAAGGTCCTGCACCATTGGGCGTGGGTACGATGACGGCGAAATTCGCCACCACGAACGATACCAGCGCACAACCGATACCTAAATGCTCTGTGAAGTCGAAGCAGAAGAACGTCAGATAATAATGCAGGAAGTACATGACCCAGATGCCGATGGAGAAAAACAGGTAGAGTGGCAGGTTTCTGACCCCTTTCAGGGATAGCACGCCCTCCCAGATACCACTTAGCGTCATCTTCACCTTATTATATATAGAGAAGTTCTTCAACAACAGATGCAGCAGAATCAGGACGGCGATACCGCAGATAGCGGTGACAAGCCAGCCTGTCAGTGAAAAACTCTCGAGGATACGGTCAAATGATGTGCCCGTTTTCTTGAAGAACGTGCCGAAGACGCTCATCTCGATCAGCAGAATGATGCCGGAATAGAGCATTACTATCAATGTGTCGACGGCCCGTTCCGTCACCACCGTGCCCAGTGCCTTACTGAAAGATACGCCGTCGTAGCGTTTCAAGATGGCACAACGAGAGAATTCGCCGATACGTGGTATCACCAGACTGGCAGCATACGAGATGAATACAGCATGTATGCAGGTCGCATTGCGGGCTCTGATTTTCTGACCGGAAGTCAGTTGCTTGACCGTGCTTGGCGACAGATCGTCGATGGGATCTAGCGTCTGTTTCCACCGCCACCCACGGAACATCTGTGCCAGGATGCCGAAGGGAAATGACAACAGCATCCAGGTCCAGTTCATCTCTTCTGTCAGTACACGACTGATGATTGAGAAGTCCTCACCACGGTACATCCACCACAGAATCGCTCCGCCAAGCAGGAAAGGCAGGACGATTTTGACGATGTTTCCGAGTATGCTTTTCTGTTCCATTGGTGCAAAGGTACGATTTTTAATTGATAATTGATAATTGATAATTGAAAATTATTCGAGCGGTAGCAAATTTTTCACTCTTCACTCTTCACTCTTAACTTTTTTTTCGTACCTTTGCAGCCAAATGAAGCAAGTAAGACCGAAAAAGAATCTTGGTCAGCATTTTCTGACCGACTTGAGTATCGCCAAGCGGATTGCCGACACCGTGGATGAGCCATTTGCGGAGTTACCTGTGCTTGAGGTGGGTCCGGGTATGGGTGTGATGACACAGTATCTGGTGGAGAAACCCCGTCCGTTGAAGGTCGTGGAGATCGACCGTGAGAGTGTGGCTTATCTCCGAGAGAACTTTCCCCGCCTTATTAATAATATAATAGGTGGCGACTTCCTCCGCATGGATCTGCATGAGGTGTTCGAAGGTCAGCAGTTCATATTGACGGGCAATTATCCCTATGATATCTCCTCGCAGATATTCTTCAAGATGCTTGATAACAAGGACCTGATTCCTTGTTGCACAGGTATGATCCAGCATGAGGTGGCCGTACGGATGGCATCGCAGCCTGGCAATAAGCAGTATGGTATTCTCTCCGTTCTGATTCAGGCCTGGTATAATGTGGAATATCTCTTTACGGTCGAACCTTCTGTTTTCAATCCGCCTCCTAAGGTTCAGAGTGCCGTCATCCGTATGACCCGCAATGCCGTCACCGATCTTGGTTGCGACGAACAACTCTTCCGTCGTGTTGTCAAGGCCACTTTCAATCAGCGTCGCAAGATGCTCCGGGTCTCTCTGCGCCAGATTTTCGATGCGGCTCATCCTGCTCCTGCTGGCTTTTTTGATGATCCGATAATGACACGTCGGCCTGAACAATTGTCAATTCCTGAGTTTGTGGAATTGACGAACAAAGTTGCAGCCGCGTTTTAGGCCGTTTTCGCACACAAAAACAGTGTGTTCGCACACAATCGATTGATTTACATCAAAAGAAATACGGTTTTTATGCAAAAGTTGGTGGTAATCCATTGCGGATTGCAAAAATCGCCGTACCTTTGCATCGTCAAAAGACAAAAAGATAATCTTCAATAGAAAATTAGTTAAGGTAATAAAAGATTCGTTTCATTGTTAGTTAGAGTTAGTTAGTAGTTAATAGTTAGTAATTAGTTTTGGTTTTAAGTTGATTTAATAGGTATTACAGTGGTAATAAAGATTTGTTAGAAAGGATAACACAACACCGTCGTGAGACGAAGTTGTTTGTTTCGAAAAAA
>JAFZCU010000010.1 GCA_017556145.1 Prevotella sp.
GACCACCTGCTCTATGGCTCCGACTATCCTTACGTCGCTCCGCAGGTGCTAACCCAGAGCCTCCAGCGCATGCAGCAGTATCTGACGACTGAACCAGACCTTGCACCATACAAGGAGATGATTCTCCATAAGAATGCCGAGTGGCTTATGGGGCTGTCCTCCGACAAGCCAAATGCAGAAAAGAACGACGGCACGATGCTCGTCCGCATTGCCGAAATCGAGGTCTATCCAGATAACCTCGAAGCCTATCTCGCTGCCGCAACAGAGATTCAGCAAAAGAGCCTCGCCGAAGAACATGGTGTGCTCTGCCTCTTCCCCACGCAGATGAAGGAGGACTCAACTCACTTTAGAATCCTCGAAATCTACGCCTCGCAACAGGCCTATCAGCACCACATCCAGACCGCCCACTTCCAAAAGTACAAGCAGGGCACCCTCCACATGGTGAAGTCGCTGAAGCTGCAAGACCTCACACCCCTCGACCGCGAGACGATGAGTAAGATATTCAAAAAAATAAAATAGTAAAACCAATGGAATACGTAAAACTTGGAAAATCAGACCTCAATGTGTCGCGCATCTGCCTGGGCTGCATGGGCTTCGGCGATGCAAGTATCGGACAGCACTCATGGACGATTGGCGAGGAGCCTACACGGGAAATCATCCGCCGGTCGATCGACCTCGGCGTGAACTTCTTCGATACGGCGATTGCCTATCAGCTGGGCACGTCGGAGCAGTTTGTGGGCAGGGCGCTGAAGGATATGGCTCGCCGCGAGGACGTGGTGGTGGCCACGAAGTTCCTGCCTCGCACGGAAGAGGAAATCGCCAAGGGCATCAATGGCCGGCAGCACGTGCTGAACAACATCGACAGCAGCCTGCAGCACCTGGGCATGGACTATGTGGACCTGTACATCTACCACATCTGGGACTACAAGACGCCTGCGGAGGAGATTCTGGAGGGCATGAACGACGCGGTGCAGTCGGGCAAGGCACGGTATATCGGCATCGCCAATGCCTATGCCTATCAGGTGGCAAAGATGAACGCGCTGGCCGAAAAGAACGGCTGGGCGAAGTTCATCAGCGTGCAGAACCACTACAACCTGATTATGCGTGAGGAGGAACGCGAGATGTTCCCGTTCTGTCGCGAAGAGAACATCGCCATGACCCCATACAGCGCACTGGCATCGGGCAAACTGGCCAAGCGCCCAGGCGAGACCTCGAAGCGGCAGGCCGAAGACTCGTTCATGCACTTCAAGTACGATGCCACCGCCGAGCAGGACAACCGCATCGTGGAGCGCGTCGTAGAACTGGCCGACCGCAATGGCGTGGAGATGACTCAGATATCCCTTGCCTGGCTGCTGACCAAGGTAGAATCCCCCATCGTCGGAGCCACTAAGCTGCATCACATCGAGGGTGCCGTAAAGTCACTCGATGTCCATCTGACCGCCGATGACATCAGCTATCTGGAAGAGCCATACGTGCCACATAACCTCTCAGGCGTGATGGCAGTCAATAAGCCAGCCATGAGCGAAGAACCTGTGTGGGTGACAGCAGCAAAGAACAAGTAAAATCCAAATAGATTCTTAAATAATCTATTTCGGCTGCAAGCTCTGGCGGTACTCGCTGGGGGACTTTCCCAAATGCTTGGTGCAGTAGCGGCTGAAGTACGATAGCGAGGTGAAATTCATTTGATCGGCTATCTGGGTGAGCGACAGACGCTCGTCACCCAGATAGTCTTTCAGTATGGGCACGGTATGGCGGTCGATGTAGGAGGTAACGCTGTGGCCTGTCACACGCTTAATGGTGGCTGAGAGGTACTTGGGCGATACGTTAAGACGCTCGGCATAATAGCTCACGTCACGTTCGGTGCGGCTGATGCCGGTAGCGAGCAGAGCCATCAGCTGCTTTACAATGTAGGCCGTGCGGTCACTGTGTGCTTCTGATGCATCACGCTGGGCATGGGCTTCAAAGATGTCGTACATCATGGTAAGACAGAGACTGCCCATCAGTTCACGGTAGAACTGCAGATGCTGGTCAACCATGCGCTCACGAATCTTATGAAAGTCGCTGAGCAGATGACGGGCCTGATCATCTGTGAGTTTGATAACAGGATCTTGGTTCAACGAGATGCTACCCCCAATGCTGTAGTTGTTCGACGGCAACAGGTTCTGCAGGAACTTATAGTCAGCCGCAAACCATTCCACCTGCATATTGGTGTGGGCGGCAAGGTTGCTGACACGATTGGGATAAGGTATCACCACCAAATCGTTCTTTGCGATGTGGTAACAATGCTCGTTGAACACAAAACTGCCTTCGCCTGACGTACATAACAGATGTAAGCAGGTATGACTTAACTCCTTAGAATTCATCCCGTAGAAGTCGTCAGAATATAGAAAATCTACCTTCATGGGGGCAAAATTACACATAATTTTATATAAAAAAGAATAATTTCGGCAAAAAGTGAAAATTGTGACGTTTTTTGTGAAACCATAGTATGAAATAATCATCGTACCTTTGCACCCAGATTACAAACTACAAACAAATATGAATATCAAAAGTATCATCACAGCCGCAATGGCAATGCTCGCATCGACAGCATGCAGTGGCGGCGCAAAGCAGGAAAAAGTTATGAAGACAGAAGAAAAATCAATCGTTGTATTCTTCTCGCATGCAGGAGACAACTACGCAGTAGGAAACATTGAGGTGGGCAACACGAAGATTGTGGCCGACTATATTACGGAACTGATAGGTGCTGACCAGTTCGAGATTGTCACTCACAAGTACGACGGTATGGCCTATACGCCGCTTATCAATCTGGCAAAGGAAGAGACCAGAAAAGGTGAGCTGCCCGAATACGAGGGCGATGTGGATCTGAGCCAGTACGACACCGTATTCATTGGTGGTCCCGTCTGGTGGGGCACCTATCCTCAGGTGATGTTCACCTTCTTCAAGA
>JAFZCU010000077.1 GCA_017556145.1 Prevotella sp.
ACCTCGGCGCGGGCGTTTTGATAGTCGATTTTCTTGGTCCTTTCTTCCATCTTATTTGTCTCTTTGGGTGCAAAGGTACAACTTTTTGCGGAGTTTCGTGCCTTTTTCTACGAAAATCTCACAGAATACCTATTTTTTAGGACGTTTTTTACAGTCACCGCTCGGCTTGCCGCTTGGCTCGTCCAAGAACTGTCACAAAACTCACATGGTTCGAGCCAATGGTAGAACAACATTTGCTTTTTGTCGATTTAGTTTGCTGTTATCCGACAAAATGTCTAAATTTGCAACGGAATAAGCCAATCACTCACTTTTCAACCAAAAAAGATCTATGAACAGAAGTTTTACCATCATTCTGCTGGCACTCATCGCGAGCTATGCCTCAGCCCAAAAGACAAACGTGAGCAAGACGACCGACCGTCTGGAAGCAGTCACCATGCTGAATTACCGTGATGGTGCTGAGTACATCAAAGACATGACCGAAACCTTCCGCTACGAGGGATTCCTCGAAGGCAAGCGGTGGCATACGGACTATTATGAGCCCCAGTTGCCTTCTTTTTTGAATGAGAAAGCGCGGAAAATCAGGAGAAAGGTCGAGGATGAGTACTATGATAAAAGGTCCGAGATGCTGGATCTCTATCCTGAGCACGACTACCTGGTCATGATCAGGTCGAGCGTCGACGGCCCCGTTGCCCTCACCTACGACAAGCAAGACACGGCGCTGGTACTGCTGAAGTGTTACGACATGATGCCCCAACTCGACAAGAGCCAGGTGAAGAAGATCAAGATGAAGGTGGATGTGGCCCTCTACGACTCCATCCAGCGGCTCCACCTGCTGGCCACCTATACCGCTGTGCCGATGGATCCCACCCCCAGCAACAAGTTGATCGACGTCGTGCGGAGACCCGATGCACCACTTCAGGTGATGCCCTCGTCCTTAAATTTCGACACCATGAACTTCCATTTCGTCTGGGGGCACTACACGGGCGACCTCTATGCCCGCAGCCACACCTGCCTGTCACCCACTGCCAAGAAACTGATAGAGACGTTCTACGACATCTGCTCGTGTGTGACCCATCAGGACCGCGAAGGGCTCCGCAAGCTCAAGCCCACCGTCAGCAAACTGCTCTCACAATACCGCAAACTCCTCCTGCCCGACGTGATCGTCGATGAATGGACGGACGAGAAATTCCGGTTTTAATGAGTTCATATAAAGATGTACTTACAGATGAACAGGATGGCCAATATCCACATGGTGAGGGAGACGGACTTGAACTTGCCGGCTACAGCGTGACAGAGCACATAGGAGATGACACCGATGAGGATACCGTCGCTAATGCTATAGGCCAACGGCATGATGATGATGGTGAGGAAGGCGGGGATAGCCTTGCAATAGTCTTCCCAATGGATGCGCTTCACGGCTGGCATCATCATCACACCCACGATGATAAGGGCAGGCGCTGTAGCTGCTTCGGGGATAGCCAGGAACAGCGGACTGAAGAACAGTGCCAAGGCGAAACAAAGCGCGGTAGTAAAGGCTGTGAGACCAGTGCGGCCACCCTCGCCAATGCCTGAGGCACTCTCCACATAAGTGGTGGTGGTAGAGGTGCCCAGACAGGCTCCGCAGACGGTAGCCACTGAGTCGGCCATGAACATCTTGTCCATGTCGGGGATATCGTCGCGCTTGGCCTTGGGATCAGCCATTTCTGAACCCTGATGTACTCCGATGATAGTGCCCATCGTGTCGAACATATCAATAAACAGGAACGTGAAGACCACAACCAGCATGTTCACACTGAACACCTGACTCCACTCAAACTGACAGAAGATGGGATCTATGCTCTCTGGCATGGAGACGATACCATTGAGCGTGGTGATAGCCTCGCCCTTTGACGGATCTTTGATGAACAAGCCGATCAGCGTGGTGAGAAGGATACCCCAGAGAATGCCGCCACGAACCTTGGCCATCACCAGACCTGCGGTGATAAACAGACCGATCATGGCCAGCAGAGCCGTGCCCTCAGTGATGTGGCCAAGACTCACCAGCGTGCTATCGTTGTTCACGATGATGCCTGCATTCTCCATACCGATGAAGGCAATAAACAGGCCGATACCTGCGCCGATAGCCTTCTGTAGCGTTCCTGGAATGGCCGTCAGGAGCAGGCTGCGCACCTTGGTAACGGTAAGAATGACGAAGATAATACCTTCCAACAGCACGGCGGTGAGGGCGAACTGCCAACTGTAGCCCATACCCAGACAGACGGTATAGACGAAGAAGGCATTCAGACCCATGCCTGGAGCCAGTGCAAAGGGCTTCTTGGCATAGAGGGCCATCACCAGCGTGCCAACGATAGCGGCCAGCGCTGTCGCAGTAAACACGCTGCCGCCAGGCATACCGGGCAGGGCGCTGAAAATGGTGGGGTTGACGGCCAGAATGTAGGCCATTGTCAGGAATGTGGTGATGCCCGCCATGATCTCTGTGCGGACATTGTGCTTCTGAGCGTCGAAGCCGAAGATTCTTTCGATAGCTGGGTTCATATCTGTATTAATTCGTTGATTTCTCCTATCCGACTGCAAAGATACGACTTACCTGCTAATTCTCCAAACAATCGCACGTATTTTTACGGATGGCGTGTTTTTTACTGTCACACTGTCACAGAAGAGCATCTCTAGACAGCGAGAAGTATTCAATCAGGCAGTGAGCAGTATTTAATCTACCTGAAAGCAGTATTGCCGTTCTGATAACGTAACTTTGGACAAAAATCCGAAAAAGTTACGTCAATATAGGACGTTAGAAGACATATATCTTTTATATATTTATATTATTAATAATTATATTATAATATAATTATTAATAATATAAATCATTTGAAATGTTAAATGACGCAACTTTTTCGGTCTTTTGTCCAAAGTTACGGCATTTTATTTGGTTATATCATTTATTTTTTGTACCTTTGCATACGATTACTAATACACACAATCTATGGAAGAAAACAAAGAATTTATGTCCCGCCCTCTGATCGAGCAGCAGTTGGAGAACGCGGGTAAAGAGATTGAGAAGCTGATGGATGTCTACCCCTGTCTGCGTGAGATCTGCATGGGTCTCAAGACGCAGGCCTACCCTGCCGCACTCTTTGCGGGAGCAGCCTTCCTCGGCACACTCATGACACGCTGCACTTATCGTTATTACGCTCGTCCTGAGGAACTGCGACGTCTGAACTATGGCGTTTACATCATTGGTGACCCAGGTACAGGCAAATCGTTCGTTACGCGACTGTACAAGTTGCTGGCAGGCCCTATCGAGCGCGTCTCGAAAGAGGGGAAGAATGCCATGAACCGCAACAAGCGCAAGTACAAGGCCTGGTTGGACAACGGCCAGAAAGGCGAGGGTCCCAAGAAGCCCAAACCTCTGATCCGCACCCATCCGGCCCGTACCTCGAACAAGGTGTTCATCGAGGATATGGTGAATGCTGTAGACATCGTCGATGGTGAGGAGATGCACCTGCATCAACTCTCGTTTGATACGGAGCTCGACAATACCATTAATCTTCAGAGCGAGGCATGGAACAATAAGACTTTTATGGAAATGAAAGCCTTTCACAACGAGGAAGATGGTATGGCCTTCAGCAACATCGAATCGAGTTTCGTTACGTTCAATGTCTATTGGAACTATGTTTACACGGGTACGCCCATGGCTCTGCGCCATAAGATAAACGGCAATAATGTCCAGAATGGTCTCGCCACGCGTATCGCTGCAATCCCCATGCCCTCGTGCCATTACGAGATGATGCCGAAGGAGAAACTGGAAGATGCGGGCAAGGAACCTGAGGAGTACGAAACCCTCAGGATGTGGGCAGGGCGACTCGATACAACGCATGGCGAGCTGCCTATCAGCCAGCTGGTTGATGAGTGTTATGGTTGGACGGAAGTGACCATGCAGGATGCGGAGGAAGACCAGTCGAGAGCCGATGAAGTCATGTGCAAGCGCGTAGGCTATTATGGCATCAATGTCAGTGTGCCCTTCATTATCATGCGCCACTGGGACGAATGGCAGCAGAAAGGCACGCTCAGTATCGATGAGACGGACCTGATGTTCTGTCAGCTGATCATGGATATCCAGATGGATTGTCAGCGCTACTTCTTCGGACGTTACTGGGAGGTGTATTTCGAGCACAAAGATGATATTCTTAAGAACGTCGACCATACCAAACGTCACTCTGTCAAGATGAAGCAGCGTTACGCCAGATTGCCCGAGGAGTTCACCACTGAACAGGCCGTCAATCTCCTTGGCCTCAGGCAATCAACGGCAGAGAAGATGATTGGCCGCTGGCTCCACGAAGGCTACATCACCATGCCTACCTATGCCCATTACCGCAAGGCCTACCTCGACCTGCTGTAAGTATCCTCCTCCCATAAGTGCCACTTTATGAATAATAAGCATCTCTTATTATATATAAGGTGGCGCTTTTTGTATGATACAAAAACATAGGGACTGCACTCCGTAAGGAATGCAGCCCCTAAAGTACGATTATTTCAAGAACTTGTTTATTTCTTTGCGGGAGCCTCAGCTACCTCGCTGTCGTCCTTAATGGTGCGGCCCATGGTGAGATAAGCCGTAGGAGCAGCGATGAACAGAGAACTCAGCGTACCGAAGATCACACCCAGGATCATGGCGAACGAGAACGAGCGGATGCTATCACCACCGAGGATGAAGATAGCCAACAGCACGATCAAGGTCGTCACTGAGGTGTTGATGGTACGGGCCAGCGTCTGGTTCAGCGAGTCGTTGAACAGCTGCTGACGGTCGCGCTTGCTGTACAGACCGAGGTTCTCACGGATACGGTCGAATACCACCACTTTATCGTTGATGGAGTAACCGATCACCGTCAGGATAGCACCGATGAACACCTGGTCGATCTCGAGTGACATGGGCACCCAACCCCACAGGATGGAGTAGAGACCGATCACGAGCAATGCATCGAGGGCCAGAGCAACCACAGCACCTACAGAGAAGGCGAGGTTGCGGAAGCGCAGCAGGATGTAGAGGAAGATGGCAATCAGGGCGATGATCACTGAGATGATAGCACCGTAGGTGATATCCTTAGCCACTGACGGACCTACCTTGGCAGAGCTGATGATAGAACCACCCTCGCGGACATCAGGATTCTTGAACGACTCAACGTTCTCCTGGCTTACGAGACCGGCCTTCTTCAAAGCACCGAACAGGATGTCCTCAGCCTTGTCGTCAACCTCAGGATTGTTCGACTCGATATCCCAGTTGGTAGAGATACGAACGGTCTTACC
>JAFZCU010000078.1 GCA_017556145.1 Prevotella sp.
ACTATACTTCGATTAAGCAGCGAGAGCATACTCATTGTTGCCAATTAATTTTTTGTTCACTATGTTTTAGGAGGTAGCCAACGAGCCTCCGCGTGCTTACGTACCATCTCTACCCGCTGTCAAATCCAGTCAACCCCAGATACGAGACTAGTCGTTTTCGGTGCAAAGATATCAACTTTTCTTGATAAATGCAAGTTTTTTGGAAAAAAAATGATACCTTTGCCGAGATTTAGGCAATAATCCTCAAACTATTATGTTATATTATATATAATGTACCTGTGTAAAAGATAACGTATGAAAAGACTTACTACGCTGATGATATCACTTCTGCTCATGGCTGCAACAGGCTGGGCACAGTCGGGTATGACCGACAACCAAGTGATGGACTATGTTATTGAGCAAAACGCCAAAGGTGTTTCTCGCCAGCAAATTGTCACCCAACTGATGCAACGCGGTGTGACGATGGAGCAATTACAACGTCTGCGCAAGAAATACCAACGTCAGATGCAAAACGGGGCCTTGGGGGCTGAGGACATCACTGCCGGCTCAAAGGACGTGAAGAAACGTATGCGTGAGGCGAATGGCGAAAAACGACAGGACATTGTAGACAAGGAAAAGCGCAATGTTTCTCCCTACCGTGTAAAAGACGGCCGGAAGAAGACCAAACAAAATACCTATGACGAAAATGACAAGGAGTTTACCGAGTTTGATGACGCCGTAGACTTCATGATGCCCGACTCTCTAAAATATTTCTACGATGATTTCGAGAAAGAGAAAGAGCCCAAGCGTAAGATTTTCGGACATGACATCTTCAACAATAAGGACCTGACCTTTGAGAGCAGCATGAACTTGGCAACGCCACAGAACTACCGTCTCGGTCCTGGCGACGAGGTGAACATCGACATCTCCGGTGCTTCACAGGAGAGCATCACCGAAACGATTTCTCCAGATGGTTATGTGACCGTTGAGGATATCGGCATTATCCAACTGGGTGGACTGTCCGTCAGCCAAGCCAAGGCCAAACTGAGAAGTGTTCTGGGACCCAGATACCAAGGTTCACATATTGAGCTTACCGTAGGACAGACACGTACGATCACCATCAGCGTCATCGGTGAAGTCAAGATGCCAGGTACCTATACCATGTCGGCATTTGCCACCGTCTACAATGCGCTCTATATGGCTGGCGGTCCCAATGAGATCGGTACCCTGCGAAATGTCAAAGTGTATCGCAATGGCCGTTTGCTGTCGAATGTCGACGTCTATGACTTCCTGCTCAACGGCAAACTGACAGGTGATGTCCGTCTGCAGGACAATGATATCGTAACCGTAGGACCGTATGAGGCTTTGGTGAATATCGCCGGTAAGATCAAGCGCCCTATGTTCTACGAGATGAAAAAGACCGAAAGCGCCGCTACCCTGCTCCGCTATGCCGGTGGTTTCACTGGCGATGCCTATACAAAGGCTATCCGTATCCATCGTAAGGCAGGGCAGATGTACTCCGTGTTCAATGTCGGCGAGTTTGACCTCAACGACTTCAAATTAATGGACGAAGACTCCGTCAGCGTAGACTCCACCCTGAACCGTTACCAGAATACGGTGGAGGTGAAGGGCGCCGTTTTCCGTCCAGGCATGTATCAGGTGGGCGGACAGATCTGTACAGTCAAAGCCCTTATTGAGGCTGCCGACGGACTGACAGAGAATGCCATCGGTCAGCATGCCGTCATGCACCGCATGAAGAAAGACCGCACCCTCGAAGTGAAGAGTGTAGACGTCCTCGGCATCCTCGAAGGAAACGTACCTGATATCGAGCTCAGGAATGAGGACGTCATCTACATAGGAAGCCGTGAAGAGGAAAAAGAAGACCAGACCATTACGGTTCATGGCGAGGTGAACTATCCAGGCGTCTACAAATTCGCCTCCAACGAGACTATTGAGGATCTGGTGCTTCAGGCTGGCGGTCTGACCAATGCGGCCTCCTTGGCAAAAGTAGATGTTTCACGTCGTATCATCGAGCCTAATGCAACGGAAGCCGGTGACACACTGGCCTTTACCTATAGTTTCTCACTGAACCCGGACTTCACGATTCCACAAGGCGAGACACCTTTCACCCTACAGCCATACGATGAGGTTTATATTCGCCGTAGTCCCAACTACAACGAGCAGCAGAATGTCACCATCGAAGGCGAAGTGCAGTTCAGGGGCAATTACACATTGACTAGCAGCAACCAACGACTCAGCGAGATTATCAAGCAAGCCGGAGGACTAACGAAACGCGCCTATCCCGAGGGTGCAAAGCTGCTTCGACAGATGACGCAGGAAGAGCGTGAGATGATGGAGACGATGCTCCGCACCGCCCAGCGCAACTCTGGTAACGACTCCATCGATGTGAAGAAGCTGTTGACGCTGACCACCTTCCCTGTCGCCATCGAGTTGGATAAGGCCCTTGCCAACCCTGGCAGCGACGACGATCCCTATCTTCGCGAAGGCGACCGCATCGTGGTACCGCGATACACCAGTACTGTCAGTATCAACGGCGAGGTGCTCTACCCCAACACCGTACGTTATAAAGCCGGTGAGAATGCCGATTATTATCTCGATTTGGCAGGTGGTGTAAGTTCCACGGGAAAACGCAGCCAGACCATTATCATCTACATGAACGGCATGGTGGCAAAGGCAGACCGCAAGCATCGCCCGAAACCAGGCTGTCAGATTGTGGTGCCCACCAAGTCACGTCGTCGCGCACTCGGTCTGACCGAATGGCTTAGCATCGGCACCAGCACCGCCTCTATCGCCACCATGATTGCCACTATCGCCAACCTGATTAAATAAACGGTTATGGAAGAGAAGAAGAAAAGCATCGACATCAGTCTCATTGATGTTTTCAAGATACTGAAGGCCGACTTCCGCAAGATCTGTATCTATTCATGTACAGCAGGCGTCATTGGTGTCATCTTAGCGTTTGCCACTCCTAAGATATACAAATCAACCGTCATTCTTGCTCCAGAGGAATCCGGTAGCAGTTTCTCGGGCAGTATTTCCTCCCTTGCGGCTATGGTAGGCATGAACATGAAGATCGGTCAGACTGGCGATGCCCTCTATCCAGAGATCTATCCAGACCTCATGGAGTCTACTGGGTTCGTTGTCGGTATGTTTCCTGTCACTGTGACAAAGAGCAAGACCGGTGAAACATACACCTACTTCGACTACCTGCAAAAGCATCAGAAATTAGCATTCTACGAATATCCCATGGACTGGTTGAGCAGTCTGAAAGAGAAACTTTCTAATGACGAGCAGGTCAAGCCAGACCACAAAGCAGACTCCAAGCATCTGACTAAGAAAGAGTTCGACGTTGTCAAGGCCATTAATGGCAAGATGAATTGTACGGTAGACAAGAAGACGAATGTCATCACTATCGTTGTGGAAGATCAGGATCCCCTGATCGCTGCAACAGTCGCCGACTCTGCACAAATGCATTTGCAGCGTACCATCACCGACTACCGGACCAAGAAAGCACGCGTTGATCTGGAATACATGCAGCAGCTATTCAACGAAGCCCATAAGGAGTATACGAAGGCACGGCAGAAATATGCTGCATTCGGTGACTCTTACCAGAATTTGAAAATGCAGTCATACGTTCTGAAAGGTGACGAACTTGAAAACGAGATGCAGCTGAAGTATACCATTTATCAACAAGTCGTAGAGCAGCTACAATTAGCTAAGGCAAAGGTTCAGGAACGTACGCCTGCCTTTACGATTGTCCAGGAGGCCAGCGTCCCCATCAAGCACAGCAGCACCCCCAAGATTGTTACGCTCATCATCTGGATGATTCTAGGATTTCTGCTCAGGGCCGGCATGCTGCTCTGGCGTAACCGACAGAAGTTCATCACTATATAGAAATCCCCAGTATTGAAAAGGCATCCTTATATTCTCGCCACAGCCATAGCCACACTGCTTGCATTAGTAGTGTGGCTGTGTGTGCCAAAGGACTATACGGCTGTCACCAAACTCAGCGACGAGTATAAAGAAACGGAACTGGCCATCGGTTTCAGTAGTTTGAAAGCATCTCTTAAGAATGCCATGGGCGGGGCTAATACCGGCATGAACGACATGGAAATCTATTGTAAGGTCTTAAAGACGGAAGATTTCGCCCGCGGCCTTGCACATAAACACATACCCGGGAAACAAATGACTTACGGTCAGTATGTGGATAAAAAGGATACGATAAAGGCTATTCTCGACCGTATCAACTACAATTACAGCAGCATAGAGACTTCGCTCAGCATCAGCTTCACAGACAAAGACCCTGTTGTAGCCTCGCAGATATTGGACAGTATCACCGTCCAACTGCAGGACATCATCACCCAACACCGTCATACCATTGTCGACTCTGCCCTGCACAATGCCATAAGAGCCATGTCTGCCACCCAGATTAAATACCAACAGGCTATGGACGAATACGGCAGGTTTATTGATAGTCATGTCAATATCAGCACCAATGCCCTAAAGCAACAAGAGAAGGCACTTGAAAATGAATCAAAAGACGCCTATGCCCTCCATGAAAAGGCCGTAGAAGAATATGCACGTCAGAAAGCCCTGAAAGAGCGCGCCTATCTGTCATTTGCCGTAATACAGAACAATACCGTTCCTCAGCACGCCAACAAATCCCTCGTAGGCTATCTCCTCAGCTTTATCATCCTTGCATTGCTTCTTACTCGAGGCATCACCCGATACAGGGAGGGACAGTTAAAAGATTATAAACTGAGCCTATTGGGCGGTTATTTCTCACCCTGGTTCCTGACCATTGCTATCTGGGTACTCATCCTGGGGCTTTATTATCTGTTAGATACAGACCTATATCCCATTACAAAACAGTTCTATCTCTGTTTTCTCCTGTGGTTTCCCATTTTCTGTATTTGTGCAATCAGCACTTATATGCTATCCTCGGATACAGGCAAAAGCAAGACGACAGGTGGCATCCAATTCAACAAATCCCTTTTCCTCTTTTTCTTCGTCATCTCTCTCATCATCACCCCACTTTATGTCTATCGCGTTATCCAGATTGTCACCATGTTCGGCACAGAAGATCTGATGACCAATGTCCGTACATTAGCGCTCTTTGGCGAAGGGCAGGGTATCCTGAACTATTCTGCAGTCATCAACCAGGCCTTGTTTGTCGTGGCGTTATGGGCTCACCCCAAGGTTCCCACGTGGCAGGTCGTCGTATTGGGCATCGCCTGTCTGATGAACTCCTTAGCAATCATGGAAAAGGGTATGATGTTCTTTGTTTTCGTCAGTACGATGTTTGTACTCTTCGAAAAGAAGGTCATACGCATCCGCACCATTCTCACCTTCAGCATCCTGATCATCATCCTATTCTATATATTCAATCTGGGACGTGCCGGAGAAGATAGCGACTATCAGAAAGAAGAAACACTTTTCGACTTCTTTACCATGTATGCCCTATCGCCTCCAGTCGCATTTTGTCAGCTATCACCGGAAGTCATTCCACAATTTGGAACAAATACTTTCGAGACCATCTATCTTTTCCTGAAACGCTTTGGAGCCGATGTCGTGGTTAAAGATAAGCTGCAAGAGTTTGTCTTTGTACCGATATCCACGAATGTTTATACGATCTTCCAGCCATTCTACATCGATTTCGGCTATCGTGGTGTCGCATTCTTTGCTGCAATATACGGTTGTCTCTGTGGGTTCCTCTATCGTCTGTTCCGAAACGGCAATGGTATCGGCACCTGCCTCTATACCTATGCCGTCTATGTATTATTGCTACAGTTCTATCAGGAAAATGTTTTCTTGAGCATGGTCTTCGTCCTGCAGTTTGCGTTCTTCGTTGTCCTCCTAACCCAACAGAAATTCAGGTTCCATTTATCTTCTTCCACGCCATGACAACAGAAAGCAGCATCAGCGAGAAACGTTCTTCACGACTCCAGAAGAACATTCTGGTGTCCTTTATAGCCAAAGGATGGTCTGCTGTCATTGTGCTCTTGATGGTGCCCATCACGCTGAACTGCTTGGGCGAATACAATAATGGCGTCTGGCTGACCATCAGCAGCGTGATGCTGTGGATAGACAATCTGGATATCGGACTTGGCAATGGCATGAGGAATAAACTGGCCATTTATATGGCCCATGGTGAAACGCAACGTGCCAGATCGCTGATAGCCTCGACTTTTGCCATGCTCACCTACATCATTATCCCAACCTTACTCATATTGTTGGTGTTCATCTGGACAAGTGATACATACCAGCTGTTAAATGTTGACCCGGCAAAAACCGCGAATCTCGACCAAGTGCTGATGGTAACAGTCACATTGGTATGTACAACCTTCATTTTCAAGCTAATCGGCAACTTCTATATGGGGCTGCAATTGCCTGCCGTCAGTAATCTGCTTATTGCCTTGGGGCAAACCTTGGCACTCATCGGTACTTACATTGTCTATCTTAGTGGCAGCCATTCCTTGCTCCACATCGCACTCGTCAATTCGGTTTGTCCCCTAATTGTCTATCTCATCACCTACCCTTATACTTTCTATTATAAGTATCCTCATCTAAGGCCAGCTTTCGGCCTTGTCGATCTGAAAGAAGCCAAAGCCGTCATCAGCATGGGCATACGATTTTTCATCATCCAGGTATCCGGTGTCATCCTCTTCATGACATCCAACATCCTCATCTCAAAGCTATTTACACCAGCCTTGGTGACACCTTACCAGATTGCCTATCGCTATTTCAGTATTCTTCTCGTGGCGTTTACTGTTATCTGCATGCCTTTCTGGAATGCCACCACCGATGCTTACGAACGTGGCGACATACAGTGGATACACAATGCTACCCGGAAACTCCGAATGATGACTATTGGCATCTTCCTGGGCCTGATAGTCATGATTTTTGTTTCCGACTTTGTCTACACTATCTGGATAGGTCAGGATACGACTATTGACATCCGCATGAGCGTAGCGGTTGCGATATACATTTTCATACTGATCTATAGCATGCGATACAGCTATTTCATCAATGGCATCGGAAAGTTACGTTTGCAACTGATATTTTCAGCATCAGCAGCTATACTGTTCATTCCGTTGGCCTATCTCGTCGTCAAGTTGACAAATGACATTATATGGTTTATAGCCGTGATGTGCATCATCAACATACCTGGCCTCATTGTCAATAAGATACAATTCAACAAGCTCATTAATGGTCACGCAACAGGTATATGGAACAAATAAACAACAACGATAAAACAAAAAGCATCGCCATTCTGATGGCGACCTACAACGGAGAGAAATATCTCCGCGAGCAGATTGACTCTATCATGTCTCAAAGCAGCAGGCAATGGCATCTGTACATCCACGATGATGGTTCCAAAGACGGAACTTTAGAACTGTTGAACGACTATGCCAACAAGTATCCAGAACAGATTACTGTGATGGACTATCCCTCCCAGGGCGGTGCACTTCAGAACTTTATGAGTCTGTTGGAAAGAGTCGAAGCCGACTATTATATGTTCTCCGATCAAGACGACGTGTGGCATCAAGACAAGATAAAGAAAGAAATAGAGCGGATGAACAACGAAGAAAGTGCCCACGCGAACAAAGTTCCTATCATTGTTTATTCCGACCTCATCGTCGTTGATTCGAAACTCAATAAGATTGCCGACTCTTTCCTGGCCTATTCCGGTATTCATCCAGAATTCCTGACCACATTCAATGAGTTGGCTGCATCCAATCTGACTACAGGTTGCACCATGCTCTTCAACCATGCTGTCAAGGAGGTAGTTCGACACCCATTCACTGCAGCAACGATGCACGATGCATGGATTACACTCTGTACCGTCAAGGCCAATGGCATACTTGCCTACATATCAGAGCCGCTCATTGACTATCGTCAACATGGAGGAAATACTTTGGGTGCAGTCAGCATTAAGACGCTGACCCTTTCCTATCGATTTCAACATCTGAAGAATGTTCTGAAGCTCAATCAGAAGACCTATCACATGATGCAGGCTTTAGGATATGGATCCTGGTTGAAATACATATACTACAAAATAAAATACAAGTATAAAATCCACAAAAAACTTGTCGGCAATGATTTCTGTTTGCATAGCGACCTATAATGGTGAGAACTATATCCGTCAACAATTGATGTCTATACTTCCACAACTATCGGAAAACGACGAGATTGTTGTCTCTGATGACCATTCCTCTGACAGGACGAATGAAGTCATCTCATCTATCAACGACCCGCGAATCCGCATTATCACTCACGATGCTACCATAGAAGCCAAATTCACCATCGACCGCAGTACCTACAATTTTGCCAATGCCTTATCTCATGCAAGAGGTGACATCATCTTCCTCTGCGACCAAGACGACTATTGGCTACCCGAGAAAGTTCAGACAATGGTCAGCCTGCTCACATCATCCGACCTTGTCATGTCCGACTGCCTCATAGGCGATGAAACGCTCAACACAACAGGACAAGTCTACTCCGACATCAGGCCTTTCCGTACTGGCATGCTTACGAATTTCCTCAAATCCCATTATCTGGGATGCTGTATGGCATTCAAAAGGGAGGTCTACCAAAAGGCGCTTCCCTTTCCAAAGCATGGAGTGGCCCACGACCTTTGGATTGGTCTGACAGCCGAGCGGTATTTCAAGATAGGATATACAGAGCAGCCACTGATGATCTATAGGCGACACTCCGACACTGTGACTGCCAGCGGTAAAACAAATCAGACATCCCTGTTTTTTAAACTCAGTTACCGTTTCTATATAGCAAAAGCAATACTATCAAGAAATATCTTTTAGGTGATACAATTTCCATCAATTATTGACGTTATTAAGATAGAACAATATCGCAGAAGAATTATTTGCCGATGAAGAAAACTATACTCCAGATAGC
>JAFZCU010000079.1 GCA_017556145.1 Prevotella sp.
CGATATCGACCTGAAGGATGTGGAGCAGGTGATGCTTACTGGTGTGGGTGCCGCCTATATCGACCAGCCCATCTACGGACTACCAACAGCTAAGTCGGAAGAGTTCGTGGCTGATGGTCTTGGTGCCCGCTTTGAATCCAAACTCGACCACACAATCGTCGTCTCCATGGGAACTGGAACGTCATTCGTCAAATGCGATGGTAAGGAAATGAAGCATATCGGTGGTATCGGCGTTGGAGGTGGAACCCTGGCGGGCTTGTCACGCCTGCTGCTCAATACGAGCGACATCAGTCAGGTAGCTAAGATGGCTAAGCAGGGAAATGTCAGCAACATTGACCTGACGATTGGCGATATCAGCGCCATTCCTGTTCCGGGCTTAACGATGGACACCACTGCTTCCAACTTTGCCCGAGCCCAAAGCGACGCTGCTAAGGAGGACATCGCAGCAGGACTGATCCATATGGTTCTTCAAAGCATCGGCTCCGCTGCATGGCTGGCTTCGCTTGGCAGTGACATCCGCAACTTCGTACTGATTGGCAACCTATCGCTGCTGCCTCAGTGCAAGGAAGTGTTCCCAGCCTTAGAGAAACTCTATAACATTAAATTCCATATTCCTCAATACTCGCAGTACTGCACCGCCATCGGAGCCGCACTCGATTACACCATCAATGGAAAGAAATAACAATCATCCCCAGCCAAACGGTTGGGGATGATTGTTAACATATAGGCATCATCACAGATATAAGAAATCACTGTAACCTTAAGGAACGTCTGTTCCTTGGAGATGTATTGCCTTATCTCACTGTTGGAGTAAGGTTCCTCCTGAGGAAGAAAGTCTTCGTAGCGAGGAAGAAACAGGCGACTCCTGATGCATTAACCAACACAACTGTCCAGAAGGCAGCACCATAGCCCAAAAGCTCTGACACGATGCCTCCCACCAGTATACCCAGTCCCATACCGATATCCCACGAGATGAGAATGGTCGAGTTGGCCGTTCCGCGTTGGTTGTTATGAGCCACATTGATGGTCATATTCTGGAAGGCAGGCCACATATGTCCATTGCCCAGTCCTATCAGCAGAGCCGAACCGTAATAGCCCATCATGATGGCTGAATGGTTTTCGGTGAAGAAAGTTGGCATGAGGATAAACAAGGTATATCCCACGAGCGAGATCACCATGCCCTCTCCTGCATTATGCGTTACCCTACCAGCTCTCAAGGCCCTTCCGCCTTGCAATCGCGAGAGAATAAGACCTATGGAGCAAAGCATGAAATAGGTGCCTGTGCCCCCCGTGATACCCATGACATCCTTACCGTAGATTGCGAGATAGTTACTCAGTACGCCGAAACTGAAGCCAAAAGCCACCATGTTCACCCCCAACAGCCAGCCACGCACTAGAAAGAAGCGGTCCAGTCCTACCCTGCCACCCCAGAGAGGACGAGCGCCCCGCTGCACTTCTTGCGACGGGGTTTCTGACACAGGGACACATTTCTTGGGAAGTGATTGAGGGACCTTGATCGTGGCATCGACTAGCCATCCGAGACAGGCGACGATCAGAGCCAACCAAAAGAGGAAATCAAAGCTGTTGGTCAGTTGGTAGATAAAGATACCAACAGTAGGTGCCATGGCCATCGCCAGATTATTGCTCAGTCCATAGTAGCCGATACCCTCCGTACGCCTACTGGAAGGTAGTACGTCGATGGCTACCGTCGAGTTCGACACGGTAAGCGCTCCGAAAGGTCCACCATGCAGTGTGCGAATGATTGTGAACAGCAATAAGGTCGAGGCAGCCAAGTAGCCTGCGAAGAAGATTGCAAAACCACCGAAGGCAACCATCAGCACTGTTTTCCTTGGGAACGAATCGACCACATAGCCACTGAAGGGTCGGAACAGCAGTGCTGTGATGGTATAGCCCGAGAGCACCAGACCTATTACGTCCTTCGTCGCTCCGAAATGCTCACTCAGATAGAGCGGCAGCAGCGGCGTCAGCACATAAAAGGCAAAGAACAACGCAAAATTCGCCGTCATCACCTTACAGTAGTTCCTGTTCCACAATCTCTCCATATTTTCCTTATAATGTGCAAAAGTACGCATAATAAACAGAAATAGAGAATTTTTTCATGACAGATTCGTTAATGTTTTATAATTATCTGACATACGACTTAACTTACGCGGTATGATTACGTCAAAAGAAAAATAATTATCAACTATTTATGAGAAAAGCTGTTTTATTATCTATGATGGTCATGCTGTCCATGATGACAAGCATGGCGCAGGTCAAGGGTTCAATGGTGGTCAAGACAGAATCCGGACAGGTAAAAGGTTTTGACCACGAAGGAACGATGGGATTCCTTGGCATTCCCTATGCAAAGATTGAACGCTTCATGCCACCATTGCCAGTAGACAAATGGGACACGATCCGTGTCTGCGACCACTGGGGCCCACAAGCCATGCAGAACACTGGAGGTCGTGAGCTCAACGAGACAGAGATGTCAGAGAAGAACTCCTGTGTTCTGAATGTGTGGACCACCAACAAAAAGGGCTCTAAGCCCGTGATGGTATGGTTGCACGGAGGCGGCTTCGACTCAGGCACCTCGGCCTGGGATCCAGGCATGCAGTTGGCCAAGAAAGACGTGGTGGTTGTCAGTGTCAACCACCGTCTGAACATCCTCGGTTTCCTCGACCTATCAGCATGTTCCGAGCAATACAAGTATTCTGGCAATGTGGGTATGCTCGACATCGTTCAGGCCCTGCAGTGGATTCAGAAGAACATTCGCCAGTTTGGTGGCGACCCTTCCAACGTGACTATCTTCGGCGAGTCTGGTGGTGGTGGAAAGGTGGGAACCCTACTCTCCATGCCGTCGGCCAAGGGACTGTTTCACAAGGCCATCATCATGAGTGGTACCATCCTCAATATCAACACGAAGGCCATGACTGAGGAACTAGGCAAGGCTGTACTGAAGGAGCTGAACATCGATAACACCCATATTGACCGCATCAAGGACGTACCCTACCAGGAACTATATGCGGCTGGTCAAAGAGCGATGGCAGCCAGCATCGGCACACGCAAGCCTGGCACTCCCATGATGTGGGGATTCGGGCCCACCCCCGATGGTGAAACCCTTCTGCAGCAACCTTTCCAGAATGGTTTCTCAGACATCTCCACAGACGTACCTATCCTCATTGGTACGACCTTTAACGAACTGCAGCCCCTACGCTATGACCAACCGATTACGATGGACGATGCCCGCAAAGAACTGATGAGGACCTTCGGCTTTGATACGAACAACTATATCAAGGCCTTTGCCGAAGCCTATCCCGATTATACGCCACAAGACCTACTGAGCATCGACTGGCTGTTCCGCGCCAAGACCATCATCACGGCCGACGAAATTGCCGAGAGTCGGAATGCCAAGACCTGGATGTATCTTTTCACATGGCGTTCACCAGTGAACAAAGGCTGTGTCCACGGCCATGAGCTGAAGTTCTGTTTCAACACCCTCCATCGCGCTGGACACGACCTGCCAGAGCCCTCCGAGGCCGACCTCAAGTTGGCCGACACCATGAGCAACGTGTGGGCACAGTTTGCCAAGACAGGTGATCCCAATATCGCTTCATTGCCATCATGGCAGCCCTATACCAAGGCTAACGGCGAACTGATGGTGTTCGATCACCAGTGCGCCATCCGCAACAACCCCGATCGCAAGCTGCAACAGATTATCGACAAGCACTGCTTCCAGCAGCTCGACGAGTTCCGGCAGGATCAGAAGCGCCTAAAGCTAAATATCGGAAATGTGACGATGAAGATCGATGCCGAGAACGGTGGTAAGATCATGTCACTGAAATGTGGCGGTCAAGAAGTAATCTCACAGTCGCGCTGGCCAGAGTCGTTTGGTAGCACCTTCTGGACCAGTCCTCAGAAAGAGTGGAACTGGCCTCCCGTGCCCGAGTATGATAAGCAGTCCTACAGCGTGGAGCAGAAAGACGGTCAACTGATCATGACCAGTCAGGTAAATAATAAACTAGGCTTCCGCGTCCGAAAGGCATTCAGCACCGATCCGAAAGACGGTGCCATCATCGTCACCTACTCCCTCATCAACGAGAGTAACGAGACCCGTCAGGTAGCCCCTTGGGAGATTACCCGTGTGCCCAACGAAAGGAGCCTCATCTTTTTCGAGGCACCCTCCGACAGCATCTGGCCTAAGGGACTGATGGACTTCAAAGATGCACATAACATCGCCTGGTATCAGCCCGACGAGACCAACGAGAACCGCAAGGTGAATGCCGACGGAAAGGGTTGGCTGGCATACTACAACAACGAGAGTAGTCTGCTTCTCATCAAGCGCTTCGACGATCTGAACACCTCACAGCCAGCCCCTGGTGAGGCCGAGATACAGGTCTATGTGAACCGTGGCAAGAGTTATATCGAGTTGGAGAGTCAGGGCGCCTATACCAGTCTGAAGCCTCAGGAGCAACTCTGCTGGACTGTACGCTGGTATCTCCAGCCCTTCCAGTCTTCATCCACCGAAGAACTTGCCAAGAAGGTGAGAGAGATTATCTACACGAAATAAACCGCATAATAACTAAACCAACAATACTATATGAAGAGAATCATCCTATCACTAACCGTATTTGCCACGACCGTTGGCTGGGCGCAAGACCTGAAACTGAACGAGCTGGAATATTTCGAGCGTCAGGGGGTGAACGTTCTTGTATTCAATAACAGTTTCAACGGGGCCTTCAATGACGAGAAGAACTCAGGCATTGAGATTATCCATCACGGCGTACGCACTATCCAAGGCGGAGCCGTCCGTCTGAACAACACGCCCGAGCAATGGGATCTGGTGCCAAAGATGACGAGTCGTAAGGTGGACAAGGACAACCAGAGCATCGAAGTTGGCATGCGCTATGACGACTACGACTTCGACAGTCGCGTGGTGGTCACCGCCAAGGGCAAGGCCGTGGAGATCGCCATCTGGCTCGACAAGCCCATGCCCGAGGAACTGACTGGAAAGGCTGGCCTCAATCTGGAGTTCCTGCCCTCACAATACTGGCTAAAGACCTTCACGATGGACGGACGCCTGAACCGTTTTCCGCGCTACGCTACCAGTCAGACAGTGACTCATCCAAACAGTGAGAAACCTCGTCAGTTCAAGGGTTTCAAGACCTACGACGATCGCGGTACTAACCGCTTTGTGGACCCATGTCCGCTGGAGACTGGTCACAGCATCGTCATGGCCTCTGATGCCCCCGAACGAATGATCCGCATCAGCAGCGACGACGCTGAGTTGCAGCTCTTCGATGGCCGTATGCTGGCACAGAACGGTTGGTTCGTGCTTCGTAGTGTCCTTCCTGCTGGTAAGACAGGTAAGGTTGTCACCTGGACCGTCGAACCTCATGCCATTCCAGGCTGGATCCGTGAGCCGAACATCGGATTCTCGCAGGTGGGATACGTGCCCGACCAGCCGAAGGTAGCCGTCATCGAGCTCGACAAGCAGGACAAGGCGAAGGCCACGGCCTCACTCATCCGTATCAAAGACGACGGCACCACAGAAGAGATCTACAAGGGTGCTATCATTCCTTGGGGACCCTACTTCAAATACAACTATGTGAAGTTCGACTTCTCCAGTGTCCAGGAACCAGGTGTCTATTATATCCAGTATGGCGACACGAAGACGAACAACTTCCTCATCGACGAGCACGTCTATGATAAGATCACCGATGCCACCACCGATGTGTGGGTGCCCATCCACATGAACCATATGTATGTGAACGAAGGCTATCGCACCTGGCATGGTGAGCCTTTCAAGGAGGGTTATCTCCAAGCACCGCCCACCGATCATTTCGACAATCATTTCCAGAAATCACCCATCGACACGAAGTACAAGGCCTACGAGCTCATCCCAGGACTGAACATCGGCGGTTTCTTCGATGCTGGCGATTTCGACATCGAGACAGGTGCCAATATCAGTGTGGTACAGAACTTCATCCGCGCCTGGGAGCTCTTCAAGCCCGAACGCGACGAGACCTTCGTCAGTCAGAAGCAGCGCTATGTCGACCTGCACCGTCCCGATGGCGTGCCTGATATCCTGCAGTTCATCGAACATGGCACCCTGAACCTCGTGGCACAGGCCGAACAGATCGGACACATGGCCACAACCCTTTCGAACTCCGTGCTCGACAACTACCACCACCTGGGCGATGCCGCCTCGATCACCGATGGCCTGCACTACGACCCCAGCCTGAAACCCTATGAGGTGTCGGCCGATGGCAAGCGCAGTGGTACCCCCGACGACATGTGGGCCTTCACCACCCGTAATGCCCACCTCGACGTCCTCGCCGCCACCATGTTTGCCGCCGCCAGCCGTGCCCTCAAGGGCTACAACGACGAGTTGGCCGAGCGTGCTCTCACCCAGTCGAAGCGACTATTGAAAGAGGGTACCGAACTCATGAGTCAGCAGAGCAGAGCAGGCGTGATGGAGATGGACTTCAGCTGGATTGACGGTTTCATGGGACGAAACATGAACATCAAACCAGACAAGCAACGCCAGAAACTGATGGAACGCAGTCGGAGAAAAAGAGAGCAACTCGGCGACATGGCCACCAACCTGCAACTCTATGGTGCCACGCACGAGAAACAATACCTCGACAACTTCGAGACGCAGATATGGGATGCCCTTGAACTGAACGTGTCCATGAACATGCAGACAGCCCTCGATGCCATGCCCTACATGGACGAGGCCTACAAGCAGAAGTTGCGCCCGTACGTGGAGAAATACAACGACTACATCAAGAGCTTCGACAAGAACAACCCTTACGGCGTACCCATCGGACTGGGCAACTGGGCTGGTGTGAACATGATTCTCAACTTTGGTGTCACCGTGAACTATGCCCGTCAGTACTTCCCCGACATCATCAAGAAAGAAGAGATCTATCGCGCGGCCAACTGGCTTTACGGCTGTCACCCCTATCACAACTACTCGTTCGTGGCCGTAGTGGGTGCCGCCCGCCCGAAGCAGGTGTTCTATGGCAACAACCGTGCCGACTTCTCCGCCATCCCAGGCAATGTGGCCCCAGGTCTGTTGTTCCGTCAGCCCGACCATTTCGAGAACTTCGACGACTGGCCCTTCCTCTGGGGACAGAACGAGGGAACGATTGCTGGCAACACCCAGTATATCATCTTCGGCACAGCACTCAAGGACCTCGTGACAAAATAGAAAAACTCATACGCAATCAGCCTGCATAAAAGATAGGCAAAGAGGCAGAACGGTCAACCAACCGCTCTGCCTTCTTGCTTTAAAAAAAGTTAATCTCCCCCCGTGGTCTGCAAGATTTCCGCTTTTTCAGGTTATATTGACAGAAACAAAGCTTTAAAACCATACAACAATGCACAAAAGACTTATCAACACGATTATAGTCATCGCAGTAGGCGTGCTCGTGGTCACCTCATGTAATAATGATGAACACCACAAGGAGTTCACCAAAGACTGGGATCCCTCCTACCTTTGGGCTGTCATCCAGACTACAGGAGCCCCTCAGCCCGACGGTCATTTTGCTCCGAGCGACAGCGTAATCACCATCGGCAACATCGAGTCGTTCGATCCTACCGACTCCACGTTCTATTTCCGCGATACAGAATACCTCGATTCGGTGGCCTTTCCCACACCGCCACACGAGATATATTTCTTCAACCAGAACCAACTGCTGTTCAAGGCTAATCTTTCTGCCATCCACTCGAGCCATTTCGTGCCAGCCCCAGTTCTCATGAAGGAAATGATTTATGACGGCCCACAGGGTTTATCTGTCTATAAACTGCATCTCCCCCAGCACTACACGGGAAGCCTCACGGATGATGCGAACAACGAGCAGCAGTCCAAAGGCTTTACCCAGATGCTCAACATCCTCGGCAGAAGTGGCCGTCTCGTCATCAAGAATTAATAAGCCATAGTATAGATTTAGGTTGATTTATTATTGTTGTTAGTACAGGGCATGCCCTACGGCCGTACCACCAGTCTATCACCCGTGAGATCCACCTCGAAGAAGTGCGGGATCCTCACTGTACGGCCGTAGGCATCCTGGCTATGACTGTGCACAGACATCATCCACTGACCGTCGAACCGTTGGAAGAGCATGCTGTGCCCATAGTTCGGGGGTGTCACAGGCTCTGGCTCCTGTATCCACGGGCCATCGAGCGTACCACTCTGCGAGTAGGCCACCCCCTGCGTATAGTCGCCGAACACCCACGATGTCCAGAGCATACCCAGTCGTCCTGAACCTGTACGAAACAGCCACGGTCCGTCAGTCACCTTGTTCCAGGTCACCTGTCCATTTTCGTCTTTCTCTCTGCTCCAAGGTGAGTCGCTGGCGCGAGACAGCACCTTCGGTTCTCCTACCGTCCCACTCAAATCAGGCTTCAGTTCTATTTTCTCGATTGTCCCGTTCCAGTTCTGCAGCCACTCGCCACAGAACACCATGTACGGTTTTCCGTCCGTATCGCGCCAGAAAGTACCGTCGAGCGTTGGTCTGCCGGCAGACAGGTATGTCGCGTCGCCAAAGGCACGATACGGTCCCATAGGCTCATCAGCCCGCAGCACCTGGCATGCGCGCCGCTCGATCACGTTTCCCCGTACCGTGTCGATCTTCACCTCACGGTTAGTGAACGTCGCGAAGTAATAGTATTTCCCATCACCTGTCTGGTGCAGTTCTGCCGCCCAGATCATCGGATGCGGTCCCATCCATGAGTCAGCCTCGAAGGTCGTCACCACGAACGGGCCCTCCCACCGTTTCAGGTCGCTGCTGCGCCACATCATGCCGCCCGTGCCCGTCATATAGTACAGGCCCGTCTTCTGGTCTGCCAGCACAGCAGGATCACTCAGTCGTATCGAGTCGAGCGGGATGTCATGTTCCACCTTCGGCATCCATCCCTGAGCTGCAGTCCCCTGTACGCAGCCCATGAGGCATACCACGGAAAACGTCTTATAAAATCGCGCTATAAATCCCATCCCATTTACTTTTGTCCACCGTAGACATTGTACGACACATTCTCAGGACGCCACTTGTCCTTCGGCTGCGGCTGCTCGGCAGGATAGCCTATCACCAGTGTGTTCAGCGGCACGATGCTCTCTGGGAGTCCCAATACGCGGCGCACACCTTCTTCTCGTGATTGATTAGGGTACGTACCCGTCCAGACGGCTCCCAGTCCCATGGCATGCGCAGCCAACAGGATATTCTCCGTGGCTGCCGAACAGTCCTGTATCCAGTATGCCTGCAACGGCCCTTCAAGAGCCTTGCTCATATCACCGCACACGACGATGGCCAGCGGAGCCCTGCGCACCATACCCGCGTTCGGGTTCGCCTCAGCCAGCCCTGCCAGTTTCTCCTTGTCTGTCACCACGATGAAGTGCCACGGCTGTCTGTTCACGGCCGTAGGAGCAGCCATACCGGCCCTGAGCAGCGTCTCAATAATCTCGGCGCTCACCGTCTGGTCAGTATACCTGCGCACACTAGTACGCGTCATGATGTTCTCCACAATGCAGGCCCCTTTGCAATTCTCTGGGGTCACAGTCTTCACCTCCTGACTGTTGGCGGCTGTCATCGACAGCACCCCAGTCAATGCCATAAGAAATCTCTTCATATTCATAATCTTCGGTTTTCTTTTTATTTTATTTTTCACACAACTTTTACCCTGCAAAGATACAAAAAAAACGAAGAAACACAAATGTCTGGGGAGAAAACATGGAATCATGTCAGGGCATTTCCGGATGCAAGGCTACACGAGCGTTTATTGCTCTAAATCAAGACGTTAGACAATACCATAACTAAAGAGGCACATGCGCTTGCGTGAAAAGGGATTTTTTTGTACCTTTGCACGCTCAAACACAAACGCAGGATAATCAAAGCATGCCAAACAACTCACTGAAAAAACAACTGAGGGTACTGACAGTACCTGTGTTCATCGAGATCGCACTGGTAATGATGCTGGGTGCGGTGGACACCGTGATGCTCAGTCGATACAGCGACAACAGCGTGGCGGCGGTGGGACTGGACAACCAGCTCATCTCACTGGTGTTCCTCGTGTATCAGTTTTTCTCGATGGGTGCGGCCATCCTCTGTGCACAGTATTTCGGAGCCGGACTGCGGCAGCGACTGGTGCAGGTGGTGGGCATGGCACTGGTGGTGAACCTGCTCGTGGGACTGTCGGTGAGTGCCCTGTTGTTCTTTTTCGCAGAGGGACTGCTACATCTGATGGGACTACGGCCGGAACTGATGGGCGACGGACTGATATACCTACGACTGGTGGGGGCGTTCTCGTTCTTCCAGGCACTGTCGCTGACATTCTCGGCATCGCTCAGAAGTGCCGACAAGGTAATATACCCTATGATTGTGACGGGCATCGTGAACGTGACGAACATGCTGGGCAACTACGCCCTAATCTTCGGACACTGGGGTTTCCCACGCATGGGCGTCGAGGGGGCGGCCCTGGCCACGGTGGTGAGCCGAGGTATCTCGATGGTGCTGCTGGCAACGATCCATTTCCGCGTACATATCAGACATTTTCCGCTGCGTTACTTCAGGCCGATGCCCTGGCAGGAGCTGCGTAACCTATTGCATATCGGCATACCAGCGATGAGCGAGAACATCTCATACAGTCTGTCGCAGGTGGTGATCACGTATTTCATCAACCAGATCAGCAACGAGGCACTGGCAGCACGGACATACTGCGTGAACATGATCATGTTCGTGTATCTGTTCTGCGTGAGTTCGACACAGGGAGGTGAGATCCTCGTGGGCCATCTCGTGGGTCAGCGACGGCATCAGGCGGCCTATGTGCTGGGCAACTATTTCTTCCGACTGTCGCTGATCATCACACTGGCAGGATCGGCCCTACTCGCTCTGACGGGAAAGAGCATCCTGACAATGTTCACGGATAATGAAGAGATCATCCGTATGGGGTGCTGGGTACTGGTGATCGACCTGTTCCTGGAGGTGGGGCGCGCGTCGAACATCTTCGCCGTGGGCACGCTCAGGGCGAC
>JAFZCU010000080.1 GCA_017556145.1 Prevotella sp.
GAGCACCTATTTGCGGGTCTGGGTATCGCCTACGAATGGAACAAAGAATACGAGATGGTGCCCATCTACGCCAATATTCGTTATGTGTTTATGAGCCGCACCACCGTCAGCCCCATCCTGAGCCTGCGCTTGGGCTCCTATCTCGGCGACAACATTGGCGCTTATGGCGATTTGGCCGTCGGTGTTCGTTTTGCCTCGAAACGCGACTTCGCCGTCAGCGTCTTGGTGGCCGGTACGTATTTTGACAAAATCACTAGCAACTATTACGATGAATGGGTTGACAACCAAGGCGTCTGGCACTACGAGAATGTGGAAAGAAAGATCAACCCGTCTGGCATTGCTGTGAGAGTGGGCATCGAATGGTAAAAGAATAAGAGTTATGAAGAAACTAAATTATGCAACGCTGCTGCTCTTCGGGGCCTCCCTGTTGCTCGCAAGCTGCGGCAAGACTCCCGAAGAGCCACATCTGATTGTCTCGGCCGACACCCTGGTCTTCAAAGGCAACCAAACCTGCACCCTCACCGTGACCACCAACAACACAGAAAGCAGGGAGTTTTACGCCTACAGTCCCTGCGAATGGATTAGGGTCAACCCAACTTCAGGCCGCATCACGGAAGGCGAAACGGTGGAAATCACCCTTACCTCATACCTTGAAGACCCTCTGGCTGTCCAAGAGGGCACGTTATTCCTCACCTCGGCTTACGACAATAAAGAGGTGAAACTGATCGGATTGCCTGATGACTATTCCAGTTACCTCCTCACCGACAGGCTTTTCTTCCCTGAGAATGTCAACGACGCCATCATGCGGATCAGCAACTACGGCAACACCACGCTGGACTATTCCATCTCGGCTTCAACATCTTTCATCAGCCTTTCCCACACCTCTGGCCAGGTAGCAACGATGCAAAGTGCCAACATCAACGTCAGCATCGATCGTGAACATCTGCTCACGGTAGCGCATCCCGCGCTATACGTCACCATCGATGGCTCAGTAGACACAATACCCGTCGTACTGGAGAAGAAAATGATGCTGCCCAACGATGTGGTGGACGCCGAGTATGCCAAAGCCACCGACCTCTTGGTGTATGTGTCCTCCGATGCAAAGCTCAACATCTATCATCCTGACACACAAGAGATCAGCGCTGTGGCACTGTCATACCTCCCGACCTGTGTATCTATCTCACCTGACGGCACCAAAGCCGTGGTGGGTCACGATGCCCATGCCACATACATTGACTTGATGACAGCAACGATACTTACTGTCAACGATATTACCTGCGACGCCTTCGATATCGTGTTGACCGACGATGGCTGGACATACGTGTTCCCTCGTGAAGACCAGTGGGAGAATATCCATTATATCAATGTCACTAACAACAATGCACTGGAAGGCTACTCTACCCGTAGCATCTACGCTGGCACCAAGGCCAGGTTGCATCCCTCCGGAAAGTATCTCTTTGATGCCGAACCTTTATCGTCAGCCAGTTCGGAGAAATTTGATATCCAGGATGGGGAGCCGCGTTATATCACTAGCTCGTATTACTACGACCATACCGTAGACGGCGACCTTTGGTTTGAAGAAAACGGCGAAAGGATGTTTTGTCGGTCGGGTAATGTCTTCAAGACCAACGATCCGCACCAAGATTTTGCCTACAACGGAAGCATTGCATTGGAGGGTAGTTATACCAGTATCCTTTGGCTCGACCACCTCGCACTGAGAAATGAGATTTACCTTGTGATCCAAGGCTATGACTGGTCTTATGGCATGACTTACTCGCCCTACGTCTATGTGTATAACGCCGACAACCTGA
>JAFZCU010000081.1 GCA_017556145.1 Prevotella sp.
GCAAATGATTTCAAGAAAGGCCAGCCTCGTTGGTGCCCTGGTTGCGGTGACCACTTCTTCCTGGCTTCACTCCATAAGGCTATGGCCGAGATCGGCGTAGCTCCCGAGAACGTAGCAGTAATCTCTGGTATCGGCTGCTCCAGTCGTCTGCCCCACTACATGGCGACCTACGGCATGAACACCATCCACGGTCGTGCCGCCGCCATCGCCACGGGTGCGAAGGTTGCCAACCCCGACCTGACCGTATGGCAGGTGTCGGGCGACGGTGACGGACTGGCTATCGGTGGTAACCACTTCATCCATGCCAACCGCCGTAACATCAATCTGAACATGATCCTTCTGAACAACCGTATCTACGGATTGACGAAGGGTCAGTACTCACCCACCTCACCGCGTGGCTTCGTGTCGAAGTCGAGCCCTTACGGAACGGTAGAGGATCCGTTCCGTCCTGCCGAGCTCTGCTTCGGTGCCCGCGGCCATTTCTTCGCCCGTGCCGTCGCCACTGACGCCAAGGGAACCGTAGAGATCCTGAAGGCCGCCTACGAGCACAAGGGTGCCGCCGTCTGCGAGATCCTGCAGAACTGTGTGATCTTCAACGACCACTGCCATGACATCGTGTACAACAACGAGGGTCGTAAGAAGAACGCCATCTACGTGCGCCACGGTGAGAAGCTCGTGTTCGGTGAGAACAACGAGTTCGGACTGGTGCAGCAGGGCTTCGGCCTGAAGGTGGTGGAGATCGGCAAGGACGGCTACACCATCGACGATGTACTCGTTCACGATGCTCACTGCGAGGACAACACCCTGCAACTGAAGCTCGCCATGATGACTCCGGAAGACGGATTCCCCATCGCCCTCGGCGTGATCCGCGACGTGGATGCTCCGACCTACGACGAGGCCGTCCACGCTCAGTTGGAAGAGGTGAGCGCTCAGAAGAAGTATCACAACTTCACCGAGCTTCTGGAGACCAACGACATCTGGACTGTCAGCGAATAAGCTGAAGAAGATATCAACACATAACCAAGGATAGAAGGACAGACCGTTCTGCCCTTTTATCCTTTTTTTGATTTCTATCAATCAGAAGCCGTAAAAAGGCAATCGTTTGCAAAGTCTACTTGACAATTCCGCCAAAGAGAGCAAGAGTAAAAGAAGTATTTGTGTATTTATACACTTGTTATACGGGCATTTTATTTCATTATTAACGCTTTATTCTCAAAAACTTACTACCTTTGTGGCGGTTTTTCAAAAACGACCACAAAAATCTAAGAATTATCAACAATTACTATTAGATATGTTTCACATATACAAAGGATTTCCACTCGTTGAGACGTACCATAAGATGCGTTTTCAGCGTAAATACCATCCCGCCGATGGTACCAAAAGGGCTATCAAGATTGCTCTGGTAGCCATAGTAACCCTCTTGCTTTGGAACATGCCTTCCGAGTGGTACGGCATCCAGAACCTGACCGTCATCCAGCAGCGCATCATCGCTATCTTCGCGTTTGCCACGCTGATGTGGGTTCTTGAGGTTGTCTCCTCGTGGGCCACGTCAATCGCCATCATCGTCATCATGCTGCTGTTCTGTACGGACAGTGGTATCGCACCGATGGTGAATGAGGAGGTTGTAGGAAAAGTACTGAGTCACAAGGGCGTGATGGCCACGTTCGCCGACCCGACCATCATGCTGTTCATCGGTGGATTCGTGCTGGCTATCGCCGCCACGAAGACCGGTCTCGACGCTCAGTTGGCCAAGGTGCTGCTGAGGCCTTTCGGCACACGCAGTGAGATGGTGCTGTTGGGCTTCCTGCTCATCACCGGTCTGTTCTCGATGTTCGTGTCGAACACAGCCACCGCCGCTATGATGCTCACCTTCCTGACACCGGTGTTCCGTCAGCTGCCGCCCGAAGGCAAAGGCCGTGTCGCACTGGCCATGTCGATTCCCGTGGCTGCCAACCTCGGTGGTATGGGTACCCCTATCGGTACACCGCCGAACACCATCGCCCTGAAATACCTGAACGACCCTGAGGGTCTGAACCTCGGTCTGGGCTTCAGTCAGTGGATGATGTTCATGTTCCCCCTCGTCATCCTGCTGCTGTTCATCAGCTGGAGAATCCTACTGAAGATGTTCCCCTTCACCCAGAAGAACATCGAACTGACCATTGAGGGCGGCATACAGAAGGGACGTAACTCATGGATCGTCATCGTGACATTCTTCGTCACCATCGCTCTTTGGCTGTCTGACAAGTTCACTGGCATCAACTCTAATACGGTGGCCATGATACCGTTCATGGTGTTCGCCCTGACGGGTGTCATCAACAAACGCGACCTGGAGCAGATCAACTGGAGTGTCATCTGGATGGTGGCCGGTGGTTTCGCCCTCGGCTATGGTCTGAACGCCTCTGGTCTGGCAGCCAATGCCGTGGAGAGCATTCCCTTCGGTGAGTTCTCACCGGTGCTCATCCTGATTCTTGGCGGTGCTATCTGCTACCTGCTATCGAACTTCATCTCGAACTCGGCTACGGCAGCACTGCTCATGCCGATCCTGGCTATCGTCTGCGGTGCCATGGGCGACAAACTCGATCCTATCGGTGGTACCCCGACCGTACTGATTGGTGTGGCCATCGCCGCTTCGTCGGCCATGATCCTGCCGATCTCTACCCCGCCGAACGCTCTGGCCTTCGCTACTGGTTATGTGAAGCAGAACGACATGGTGAAGATGGGTGTCATCATGGGCTTCATCTCGATGATCTTCGGCTTCGGCCTTGTGTACCTGATGGGTACGCTCCACCTGATCTAAGAAGTAAAGAATATATACCCATAAAATCCCGCTCTGCCTTGAGCGGGATTTTTTATCTGAGCAAATTTTCTCTACCCCAAAAACAACTAAATGAAAAAAAAAGATTATATTTGCAACCGAAAACTATAAATTAATTCAACCAACAAGTTATAATCATGACGAAACATCTTACAACAAGACTTCTTCTTGTCATACTCGCATGTATGATCGGAACAAACGGCTATTCCTATGACATCGCCATAAAAAATGCTCAAGGCATCGACATTTATTACAACTATGTTAATAACAATAAGGATTTGGAGGTAACATTTCTATCTTCAGAGAATCCTTCATATTCTGGCGATATTACCATCCCTGAAGAGATCACCTATTTGGATAAAACATATAAAGTGGTCTATATTGGCGACTTCGCTTTCCGAAGATGCAGCAACTTGGCTGCCATAACCATACCCAATAGTGTGACGTCTATAGGGACTTCTGCTTTCGAGGAATGCAGTAGTTTGAACTCCATAACGATTCCCGACAACGTTACATCAATAGGCTATGGTGCTTTCGAGGAATGCAGCAGTCTGACTGAGATAACAATCCCCAACAGCGTCACGTCAATAAACGAATGGACTTTTTCTGGATGCAGCAGTCTGACGAATATAATAATCCCAGACAATATCACATCAATAGGCCATGCTGCTTTCGCGGGATGCAGCAGTCTGACTGAGATAACAATCCCTAGCAGGGTCACGTCAATAAACGAATGGACTTTTTCTGGATGCAGCAGTCTGAACGCCATAACGATCCCCGACAACGTCACGTCAATAGGCAATGGTGCTTTCGCGGGGTGCAGAAGTTTGAACTCTATAACGATCCCCGACAACGTCACGTACATAGGCACTGTTGCATTCGAGAGCTGTAGCGGTCTGACTAACATAACGATTCCCGACAGCGTCACGTCAATAGGCAGTGGTGCTTTCTTTCGTTGCACAGGCTTGGTGTCGGCTACCATACATTGTTCTCCCACCTATATAGACTCAGGAATCTTCCCCGATTGTAATAACTTAAAGGAAATGACATTGGACTGCGAGGCCATCCCTTCAGAACTACTATCTGGAGCGCATTCTATCGAGAAAATCATATTGACTGAGAAGGTGACATCAATCGCTGATCATGCTTTCGATAATCTCATTAATCTCACTTCCATAAATATTCCCAATAGAATCACATCAATAGGCAAAGGAACCTTCTCATACTGCAAAAGCCTGACTACCATCGATCTCCATGAAGGCATCACGTCAATAGGCGACGACGCTTTTTATGGATGCAGCAGTCTGACTGAGATAACAATCCCCAACAGCGTCACATACATAGGTGAATCCGCCTTCTGGGGGTGTACGAACCTGACATCACTTAATATTCCTCAAAGTGTAACCAGTCTCGGTCTGCATGTAATTGATATCTGTTTCGCCATGACAGACCTCTATGTCTATCACACCACACCTCTTGCCATTGAAGACGAGACGTTGTTTTTACCATTACCATCAGAACAGAAACTGACAATACACGTGCCGACGGGCTGTAAGGAGGCATACATGGCAGCTCCTTACTGGAAGGACTTCTCCAAGATTGTCGACGACATCACATCGACAGGCATTGCCTCTATCACGACGGACGATGAGGATGACCAGATCTTCGACATCAAAGGAAACCGCATCGACAACCTCCAGCATGGCCTAAAC
>JAFZCU010000082.1 GCA_017556145.1 Prevotella sp.
CCGCGATTGGCGCTACAATGCCGATGGCACACCGAATCCGGACTTTGTGCTGAATAATCCTGACTATTCTGGCTGTATCCTTGTGGCAGGCAAGAACTTCGGTTCCGGTTCCTCCCGGGAGCATGCGGCATGGGCGATTGCCGGCTATGGATTCAGGGTGGTTATCAGCTCTTTTTTTGCAGATATTCACAAGAATAATGAATTGAATAATTTCGTATTGCCAGTGCAGGTGAGCGAGGATTTCCTCGCAGAGCTTTTTCAGAGTATTCAGAAGAATCCGGAAACTCAGGTGAAAGTCGATCTCCCCAATCAGACAGTGACGAATCTCTCAACAGGCCGAAGTGAATCTTTCGAGATTAATTCTTATAAGAAACACTGCTTGATCAACGGCCTCGACGATATCGATTTTTTAGTACAAAACCAAGACAAGACCATTGCATGGGAACAGCAGAGAAAGTAAACAACTACAAGCGCATCCAGCCCTTTGTGGAAATCCTGGATTCTACCTTGCGTGACGGTGAGCAGACCAGTGGTGTCTCTTTCCTGCCGCATGAGAAACTGATGATGGCACGTATGCTGCTTCATGATTTGAATGTGGATCGCATCGAAGTAGCTTCTGCCCGTGTTTCAGAAGGTGAGAAAGAAGCCGTGCAGATGATCTGCCGTTATGCGGAGAAGATCGACAAGTTGAATCGGGTAGAGGTGCTCGGTTTTGTGGATGACGGTCAGAGCGTGGATTGGATTGATGCGTGTGGATGTAAAACGCTGAATCTTTTGGTGAAAGGTTCGCTGAAGCATTGCACCCAGCAGTTGCAGAAGACACCTGACGAACATATTGAGGATATCCGTAAGGTGGTGAAATATGCCCGAAGCAAAGGCATCACAGTGAATCTGTATTTAGAGGACTGGTCGAATGGTATGAAGGATTCGCCTACATACGTCTATCATCTGATGGACCAGCTCTGCGACAGCGGTATCCGACGGTTCATGTTACCCGATACGTTGGGCATCATGAATCCGCTCCAATGTATTGAGTATTTCCGCAAGATGATTAAGCGCTACCCTGATACCCATTTCGATTTCCATGCGCATAACGACTATGACCTTGCCGTGTCGAATTCCTTAGCGGCTGTATTGAGTGGTGCCAAAGGACTGCATGTCACTGTGAATGGTTTGGGTGAGCGTTGTGGCAATGCGCCGTTGTCGAGTGTGCAGGTGATTCTCAAGGATCAGTTCCATGCGAAGACGAACATCAACGAAAACAAACTGAACGATATCTCGCGCTTGGTAGAGAGTTATAGTGGTATTGCCGTGGCGCCTAATCAGCCCATCATTGGTGATAATGTCTTCACCCAAGTGGCTGGTGTCCATGCGGATGGTGACAAGAAAAACAATCTCTATCAGAATGACCTCGTACCAGAGCGTTTCGGACGTAAACGTGAATATGCTTTAGGTAAGAATAGCGGCAAGGCTAACATTACCAAAAATCTTGAAGAATTAGGTCTTGAACTGACACCGGAACAGACACGAAAGGTAACCCAGCGTATCACGGAACTTGGCGACAAGAAGGAGCGTGTGACTTTGGAGGATTTGCCCTTCATCGTGAGCGATGTACTCAAGCACGATGTCTCTGAAGACAAGGTGAAACTCGTCAGTTACATCGTCTCTACAGCCTATGGTTTGAAGCCTGGTGCGAATATCAAGATTGAGATCAACGGTCAGCAGTATGAGGCCAGTGCCACTGGTGACGGTCAGTACGATGCTTTCGTGAAGTCTTTGCGTTATATTTATAAGAAATATCTTGACCGTACCTTCCCGATTCTTGCCAACTATGCTGTGACTATTCCGCCTGGCGGACGTACGGATGCCTTGGTACAGACGGTCATTACCTGGAATGATAAAGGACGGTTGTTCCGTACCCGTGGTCTCGATGCAGACCAGACGGAAGCAGCTATCAAAGCTACCTTTAAAATGTTGAATATTATAGAAAAAGAACATAATAACGAACTATGAAGTTGAATATTGCAATTCTCTCGGGCGATGGTATCGGACCGGAGATCATGAAACAAGGTGTGGCTGTGCTGGATGCCATTGCAGCCAAGTGCGGACACGAGTTCATCTATCAGGAAGCCATCTGTGGTGCGCACGCCATCGATGAGGTGGGGGACCCATATCCTGATGCGACTCACGAAATCTGTATGCAGGCCGATGCCGTGCTCTTTGCTGCTGTGGGCGATCTGAAATACGACCATGATCCTACCGCGAAGATACGTCCTGAGGTGGGCTTGTTGGCCATGCGAAAGAAACTTGGTCTGTTTGCTAACGTGCGTCCTGTTGCCACTTTCGACTGTCTGCTTCACAAGTCGCCTCTGAAAGATGAACTGATTCGTGGGGCTGACTTCGTGGTGCTCCGTGAACTGACGGGTGGCATGTATTTTGGTGAGCGCTATCAGGATAACGACAAGGCTTATGACACAGATATCTACACCCGCCCGGAGATTGAGCGTATCGTGAAACTTGGCTTTGAGATGGCGATGAAGCGCAATAAGCATCTGACGGTTGTCGACAAGGCCAATATCCTCGCTTCTTCCCGCTTGTGGCGTCAGATTGCCCAAGAGATAGAACCTCAGTATCCTGAGGTGCGGACTGACTATATGTTCATCGACAATGCCTCAATGCGTGTGCTGACGGAACCCCGTTTCTTCGATGTCATTGTGACGGAAAACACCTTTGGTGATATCCTTACTGACGAGACGGCCTGTATCACGGGCTCGATGGGTCTTCAGCCATCGGCATCCTTAGGTGAGCATACACCGCTCTTCGAACCCGTTCATGGTTCTTGGCCTCAGGCTGCCGGACAGAATCTGGCAAATCCTTTAGCTCAGATTCTCTCTGCTGCTATGCTTTTAGAGCATTTCGGTTTGAACAAGGAGGGCGCCTTGATTCGTGAGGCCGTCAATGCCTCGCTCGATGCTAATGTCCGTACGCCTGAGATTCAGGTTGAAGGTGGTGCTCACTATGGTACCCGTGAGGTAGGAGAGTGGATCGTTAAGTATATTATTGAACATTGAAGATTGAAGATTGAAATGAAGTATTGTCGCTATGTGCTCTGGGCAGCACTATTCACTATTCATTGTTCACTATTCACTGCCTCGGCGCAGAGCCGCAGCGAGTGGCGCGATTCGCTTGAGGTGCTGAATGCCCAGATTGGTAAGGATCCCCAGAACCTTCATCTGCATCTGCTCAAGGCTGAAGCCAATATCAACCTTGAGCAGTGGGATTATGCCCTCGCTGAGTACGGTAAGATACTCCATACTGATGAAAAGAATCTGGCTGCGCTCTATTTCCGGGCCTATGTCCACAACCAGCAGCGTCATTATGATCTGGCACGCGTCGACTATGAGGCTTTCCTGCGTCTGCAACCCACGCATTTCGAGGCACGTTTGGGATTGGCGCATGTCTTGCAGAAGATGGGACGTAAGACGGATACCTTCGATGAGTTGAACCGTCTCGTACAGATGTTTCCTGATTCTGCTGATGCCTATGCTGCCCGTGCTGCCTTTGAAACAGAGCAGAAACAATATGATGTTGCCCTTTACGACTGGGATGAAGCCATTCGTCGCAAACCCCTTCAGTCAGGCTATGTCGTTTCCAAGGCCGATATTCTGATATCCCTCTATCGAATGGACGAGGCCCGCGAAGTGTTGAATGCAGCCATCAAACGGGGCATCCCCCGCTATGCCCTCAAGGAGTGGCTCGATAAATGTAAGAAATAAGCAGTTAAATTCATTAAACAGTATAAAGCCAATGAAATCATCGATTAATCGCAAATTGCAAGACGACCACTGCTTGGACGTCAAGACTAGGAAGGTGAATGTCTACGAAGAGGCCAACCGCTGTCTGCTGTGCCAGGATGCGCCATGTACCAAAGCCTGCAAGACGGGCGACCCTGCACGCGCCATTCGAGCCATCCGTTTCGACGATCACAAGCCGGCACTGCGCTGGGTGAACGACTGCACCGATGCTGACCTGGAACGCGCAGAGCAGGCCTGTATCCACTACAACTGGCCCATCCGCATCAAGGAGATGCTGCGCAGCATCAGTGAGGATGATGTGGACGACAGCCATTATCCTGATCTGACCATCGACTTCTGCGGCATACGTTGTGAGAATCCGTTTTTCCTGGCCTCGTCGGCCGTCTGCACCAACTACGAGATGGTGGCGCGTGCTTTCGAGGCTGGCTGGGCTGGCGTCTTCTTCAAGACCATCTGCCTGCAGGAAATCAAGGAGGTGTCGCCCCGTTTCGACGCCATGCACAATAATGCCACTCATGGCGACTTCTACGGTTTCCGCAACATGGAACAGTTGAGCGAGAATCCCGTGGAGAAGGATTTCTATATCCTGCACGAACTGAAAAAGAACTACCCCTCGAAGGTGGTCATCGCTTCCATCATGGGACAGACCGAAGAAGAGTGGATCAAGCTGGCGAAGATGGCCGAAGAGGCGGGCTGCGATGCGGTGGAGCTGAACTTCTCGTGTCCGCAGATGAAGCACGAGGGCATGGGCAGCGATGTCGGTCAGAGTCCTGAGCTGGTGAAGACCTATACTGCCTGTGTGAAACAGAGCGTGAAGATACCCGTCATTCCGAAGATGACGCCCAATATCACTCACATCGCGGAACCTGCCGCTGCCTGTGTAGAGGCCGGTGCCGACGCCATCTCGGCTATCAACACCATCAAGAGCGTGACGATGGATGCCGATGCAGAGGTGGCTGGACAGCGCACCATCTCGGGCTATTCAGGCCGTGCCGTCAGACCCATCGCCCTGCGTCATGTGCTGGAATTGGCTCAAATGCGTAAAAAGACCGAGCTGAGCGGTATCGGCGGCATCGAGACGTGGCGCGATGCCTTGGAGTTTATCCAGCTGGGCTGTAACAACGTACAGGTGTGTACGGCAGTGATGCAGTATGGTTATCGCATTATCGACGACCTCATCCTCGGCCTGCAGCGCTATATGGCCAAGCGCGGTGTCTCTGAGTTGAAGGCACTGGTGGGCGAGCAGTTGCCGAAGTTCCTGAAGCCCGACCATCTGGATCGCGATACCATCATCTATCCGAAGTTCGATAGGGAACTGTGTATCGGTTGCGGCCGCTGCGAGATATCGTGCAGCGACGGTGGTCATCAGGCCATTGTTTTCGATTATGAGACCCGCAGTCCCCGTCTGGTAGGCACCAAGTGCGTAGGCTGTCACCTCTGTCGCCTCGTCTGTCCTGCAGGCGCTATCGGTGTGACCAAACGAATTGTGAAGCAAAACAAATAGCAATAATCTGTACTCTCGTCTTTTCTATGACGGCATATTATAGACGTGGACGCTGGAGCCTTGGGCTGAGGGCAGGTAATTAATGCCCCACCAACACATCTGCAAGAGCACAAACGAAATGAGCAGTACCCACAAAGCGAGCTTCGGCTTGTGAGTGGGTATTTGCCGGTAATGCACATACACCAGATAGGCGAACCAGGTGATAGCCGCCCACGTCTCCTTGGGGTCCCACGACCAGTAATGGCCCCATGCCTCCTTGGCCCAGAGGGCTCCGAAGAGCATGCCGATGGTAATCAACGATATTCCGATGTAGACGAGGTTGTCCAAGTTGCCCTGCTTTGAGCGTAGCAGCAGATAAATGGCGATAACGGCAGCTGATGCCATCAGTGTATAGGCCAGCATGTAGGCGATGATATGAGGCTTGAACCATGGACTTTGCAGGGCGGGCACCAAGGTGTCGGAATGGAGGATGGGCATAAAGTGGTGGACACAGAAGAAACAGGCCGCAATGACCGCACACAGAAGAAACGCCGGCTTAGGATGTTTGTGGGCCTGCTGCACACCTTGTCTCCAAGGTATCGCACGAAGCATCATCAGTAGGGCTCCGGCGAGCATCATATAGATGCCCGTATTGGCCAGCGGCAGCCACGGGTCGCTAATCAGTTCCAGTATCGAATACTGACTCATGGCTCCCATCTGCGTGTCGTAGCCGTACTGGTAGATTTTCCAACCATCCACCTCAACGGGCTTGTTTACTTCTACGGTGGTTTGGATGCTTTTGCCCGTCTTCGTCAGAATTAGGATGTCGGAGGCAAAACGCTTAGGTTTCCCGTCGTCGTAGGTCTCCATGATAAACTCCTTCAGTTCGATGGCGATGGGCATCTCTATAATCTGCTGCTGCGAGGTCAGCGCACGCCATTCGGGCTCTCCCTTCACCGTAATCATCTTCAGTCGCTGCATGTCGGCATTGCCTAATGTGGCAGTAGTCATAGCAAGGAACAACCCCAAATGATTCAAGAGAAAAGGGATGTTCCTTTTCAAATTGATAATTCGTCGCAGAATGATCTGCCCAAGAATCACGGCGATATACACATAGATCAATACGAAGGGCCAGAACGACAGCATATTGTTCAGCCACGTACCATTTACTTCCTGCCGTGTCAGTCCCATGATGATGGTCAGCACGACAGCATAGACCAGTGCAGGTATCGCGGCCTTGTAGGTGCCGATGAACTGAAAGCCATAGACCCGTTTTCGCAGTAGGAAGATGATGGCAATAAGTGCGAGAAATCCAGCCAGCACGATGCCGTTGACAGGCCAGCAGAAGGCATCCCAATTGACAGGGCCGACACTCAGTTCGAGCATTAGCCCCGCAATGATAAGGCCTCCTCCGATAAGGAAGCCTTCTTTCATTCCGTATGGTTTAGTCCACATCATTGCAAAATTATGAAGAAAACTCGATATCTGCTAACAAATCCACGCTTCCTTAACAACATTTAAGGAGTTCGCACCTTTTCATCCTATTTCCTTTTGCATTTCGCTCGTTTATTTGTAACTTTGCAGCCGACGAACTACTATAACGAATCAAAATGAGACAATTCTTCTTATTTCTGACCTTGTTGTTTCTCTCACTGATGACTAAGGCTCAAGTGGTGTGGTTCGATGGAAAGATGCCTATTACCTATAGCATACCGAAGTATGTGGAGCCTGTGGTTAATATGGGGTTCGACGTATTGGGTTCACTTCGCGGTGCGGCCGAAGGATAACCGCAGGAAGATTCTGTATGACTGTAGGTAACCCTACGACAAAACGGGCCAGAGAAAAATCTCTGGCCCAACAATTTAAGAAAATGGTTTGTTATTTATTTTGTTTTTGTGGTTTTGGTCTATTTGGGTTTTTGCCATCGCGCTTGCCTTTGTCGGGCGCATTGGGATGGCCTGCATTGGCTCTGGGCCCGGCATTCCTTTTGCCCCGCTGGTTGGCGGCACCGCGCTTGGCGAGGCGGTTCATCGACTGTTTCTCCAGTTCGTAGATGCGCTGGATCTGTTTGGGTGTCAGGAATTTGCTGAATTTCTTGTAGTAATCCTGACGGAGGGTGAGAACCTTCTGGCTGTGGTCAAACTGGTCCTTGATGGCCTGTTCTACCTCGGCATCGGTCATCTCCGCCTTTTTCTTATGGATGCCCTTGCCTTGGGGACGGAGCGCCCATACCTCTTTCTGATAGCTGCTGTAGGTCTCGATGAACTTCTGGCTGGTGGCATCGTCGAGTGCCAGTTGACGGGCGATGTGCTTGGCCTGCATCTCTGCCATCTGCTCCCGGCTCATGCGCTGTTTCTTACTTGGCTGCTGTGTACCGGCTTCCTGTGCCGACACGGCGGTGCTGAATGCAACCATCATGATGGTCGTCAGCAGAATTCTAAATACTTTCTTCATTGTTTAAGTCGTTTAAGTCGTTTAAGTGGTTTTCTAATAATAATTCTTCCTGATAAACCTCGAGCAGGTAGTCCTGATCTTCGGTGCTAAGATTGTTGAATGCCAGTTCCACGTTTTCGAAGTCGTCGATGGCGGTGTCGTTACCTTGCGGGAGTACCTTCCTGACGACGAGGAACAGGGCGATGCATGCGGCGATGGCGATTGCCGCGCGGATGGCCATGCGGATCACGGTGGCCTTCTTCGTCTTGGCAGGCTGGGCCGTTACCTTGCTCATCACGTTCTCCTCCAACTGGTCGAAGAAGCCGTCGGGCACGGTGTAGGGCATCTGCTTGCCGATCTTGCTGAAATCATAGTTCTGTTCCATACGCTATGTGTCGTTTGAGTTCATATACTTGATAATTTTCTCCTTGGCGAGGTGGTAGTTCACCTTGGCGGTGGCCTCGGTAGAGCCTGTGATGGCTGCTATCTCCTTATACGACAGGTCGTCGTAGTAGCGGAGGTTGAAGGCCAGCTGCTGTTTGGCGGGCAGGGCGGTGATGGCCTTCTGCAGCTTGACGGCCTCTGCATTGCCATAGTTGAAATAGTCGTCGGCCTTCATCGTGAGTGCGACGAGTGGCGCATCGTCGAGCGACAGCGTCGCTTTGTTCTGATTCTGCCCTAACAGACGCAGGGCCTCGTTGGTGGCGATGCGAAAGATCCAGGCCTTTAACGACCCTTCGCCGCTATACTGACTGAAGGAGCGGAAGATGCGGAGGAATGTATCCTGTGTCGCATCTTGGGCATCATCATGGCTGACCACCAGTCGGCGGATGTGCCAATAGACAGGCTCCTTGTATTTCGCCATCAGCAGCCGGAATCCCTTTTCTGCATTCTCCCTGATCAACGGGATGATTTGATTATCGTCGGTCATCTGATAATATGACCTTCTGAAAGCCGGAAAGTAAAAAGCAAGGGCAAAGAAAAATAAAAAAAAACAGGTTTTCGCTCGATTTAGATAAATTTCTCACGCTCAAGAATGCAAATTTATCTGTATTCTCTTCGCTTAATCGAAATTTTACACTACCTTTGCAGTCGCTATATAAATAATAAGGTAGAAGAATGGCTTTTAGGAATCAAAAAAGACGTTGGCATTGCCTGTCGGGAGTCGCCCCTTCGGAGATGGACAAGACCATCATGTACTGGGAGAACAAGGGTAAGTTGGTGCCGACGCGCGACCTGATAAAGACGCCGGAACAGATAGAGGGCATCCGCAGGGCGGGTGTCGTGAACACGGGCGTACTCGACGAAGTGGCGAAGCATATCTGTGCGGGTATGCCGACACTGGAGATCGACCGGATCTGCCGGAAATACTGTGAGGAGCACCACGCCATACCTGCCTGCCTGAACTATGGCGGTGATGAGGACACGCAGCCGTTCCCGATGTCGGTGTGTACCAGCATCAACGAGGTGGTGTGTCACGGTGTGCCCAAGGAGGAGGATGTGCTTGAGGAGGGCGATATCATCAATGTCGACTTCACCACCATCCTCGACGGTTACTATGCCGATGCCAGTCGCATGTTTATCATCGGGAAGACCACGCCTGAGAAGGAACAATTGGTACGAGTGGCCAAGGAGTGTCTTGAAATCGGCATGGAGGCCGCCAAGCCTTACAGTTTCGTGGGCGACATTGGCCATGCCATCGAGAAACATTGCAAGAAATACCATTACGGCGTGGTGAGAGACCTGGCCGGTCATGGGGTGGGGCTGCACTTCCACGAGGAGCCCGACGTGAACCACTATGGCCATCGCGGAACGGGCATGCTGCTTGTGCCGGGAATGGTGTTTACGATAGAGCCGATGATCAATATGGGCACCTACGAGGTGTTTATCGATGCCGATGATCCCTACGGATGGGAGGTCATCACGGCTGATGAACTGCCGAGTGCGCAGTGGGAGCATACGCTGCTGATGACGGATCACGGTGTGGAAATACTGACGTACTAGTTTAGAGTTTATAGTTTAGAGTTTATAGTTTAGAGTTTATAGATGATTACTCAGAAGGGTGATATTTATATATTAGGTATAGAGTCGAGTTGTGACGATACGTCGGCGGCGGTGCTCAAGAATGGTGTTCTGCTGTCGAATGTGACGGCGTCGCAGTCGGTGCATGAGGCATACGGTGGCGTGGTGCCTGAACTGGCATCGCGGGCCCATCAGCAGAATGTGGTGCCGGTGGTGGATCAGGCCATTAAGCGTGCCGGCATCACCAAGGAGGATCTGACTGCCATCGCCTTTACCAGAGGGCCGGGACTGATGGGCTCGTTGCTGGTCGGCGTGAGTTTCGCCAAGGGATTCGCCAGGAGTCTGGGGATTCCGATGGTTGATGTGAATCATCTGCAGGGACATGTGATGGCGCACTTTATCAGAGAGCCTGAGAATCAGAGTAATCAGAATACTCAGAGTAATCCGAGTAATCAGATTCCGCCGTTGCCGTTCCTTTGTCTGTTGGTGAGTGGCGGTAATTCGCAGATTGTGAAGGTGAATGCCTATAACGATATGGAAGTGCTGGGCCAGACCATCGACGATGCTGCCGGTGAGGCCATCGACAAGTGTTCGAAGGTGATGGGACTGGGCTATCCTGGCGGACCGATTATCGACCGTCTGGCGCGACAGGGCAATCCCAAGGCTTTTCATTTCGCAGAACCGAATATTCCCGGCCTCGACTACAGTTTCTCGGGCCTGAAGACCTCATTCCTGTATTCGCTGCAGAAGTGGGTGGCAGAAGATCCTGATTTCATCGAGAAAAACAAGGAGGACATCGCCGCCTCGTTGGAATGGACGATTGTGGATATCCTGATGAAGAAACTGAAGAAAGCCGTGAAGCAAACGGGTATCAAGCATGTGGCTGTGGCAGGTGGCGTGAGTGCCAATAACGGCCTGCGCAATGCCTTCTACGATGCCGAGAAACGGTATGGTTGGACTATCTACATCCCCAAGTTCAGCTATACCACCGACAATGCGGCGATGATCGGTATCGTGGGCTATTACAAGTATCTGGATGGGGAATTCTGCGGTATTGATGCCCCGGCTTTCTCGAAAGTTACGTTCGAGTGAATTTGACGATTGGACAATTTCACCATTTCACAATTAAATAGTCAAATCGTAAATAGTCAAATAGTAAATAGTCAAATAGTAAATAATATGATGGATTTTGAATCGAAAGTGATTAGCAGGGAGGTAAGCGAACTGCTTTGGGATATGGAGAAGACCGTAGGAACGGCTGAGAGTTGTACGGGCGGACGCATCGCCGAGGCCATTATGTCGGTTCCCGGTGCCTCGAAGTATTTCAAGGGCGGCATCATCTCTTACGTGAATGAAATCAAGGAGTCGCTGCTGGGGGTCGATCCACAGGTTCTGGAGGAACAGACAGCCGTTTGTGAGGAGGTGGCCAAGGAGATGGTGTTGGGCGCTTGCAAGATCCTGAACACCAACTATGCGATTTCGGCAACGGGCATCGCAGGTCCTACGGGTGGAACGAAGGATATTCCTGTCGGTACGATCTGGCTGGCATGTGGCAATGCCGAAAGGCTGGTGACTGTCAAAGTAGAGGAAGATCACGGCCGCGACATTAATCTGGCCATCGCCACCAATCGCGCCATGCAGCTGTTTTTGGACTATCTTAAGGCTGAGACAGTTGCAAAGACAGAATGATTAGTTAAAAAATCATAATTGTTAGGCAAAACGCTCTTCCGGCTTTTCTTGTTTCAAAGAAAATTAGTACCTTTGCACCCTGTTTGGAATAAGTAGTAAAAAGAACTAGTAAAAAAGTAGATAGAAATGTCTAAAGTTTGTCAAATTACAGGAAAGAAGGCACAGATAGGTTGTAATGTGTCTCACTCAAAGCACCACACGAAGAGAAGCTTTGACGTCAACCTGTTCAGCAAGAA